>JAUMVL010000299.1 GCA_030530185.1 Clostridia bacterium
GGTACGCGAAGGGACCGCTAAGAGCTTGCGGGACTTGAATCTGGAGCTTGCAGCCAAAACCGGAACGGTTGGGGACGAATTTGGAAATCGGGATATCTGGCTCGCCGCCTATAACCGTGAGTATACCGCCGTTGTCTGGATGGGCTTTGACAGCAACGCCAGCGGCCGCTCTCTTCCACCCGACTGCGGCGGCGGAAGCTATCCCGCCGAATTGCTGAAACGGGTGCTGTCTAAGATGTATTCCGGTTCGGTTCCGCCGCATTTTTCGATTCCGGCGTCCGTTGTCCGCGTTCGCCTGGATCGAACCACACTTCAGCAGACACATGAGCCGGTCTTGGCCGGCATTCTGACCCCGGAGAGTGATGTTGTAAATGAATACTTCGTCCAGGGTACGCAGCCCATTTCGGTTACCGCATACTGGCAAATTCCGACTCCTCCAAACGACTTAACCGTTTCACGGGAAGGAGATCGTGTCGTTGTCGCTTTCTCTACGCCGCAGGAAGGAATGCTATACCGGCTCTATCGCGAAGATGAATACGGATTCGCCATTCTCCGTGCTACCATAACCGGAAGCAGCTTCCCCGCGCGTTATACGGAAGCGGTCCCCGATGTTCCAGGTCGATACGCCTACTATGTCGTACCGGTTCATCCGAAGCTCCAACAGGGCGAAGCGTTGCTTACCGGAAGGATAAGCGAAAAATCGTATTTAACCGTGCGAAATTCTGCAAATAATGCCGGTAAATATCAAGAAAACGGTTGACGGAACGAATAAAATAGTATATAATTCAAATGGTTCATTCTTGGGAAAAAATCGGGAAACGGAGAGGATTGATCATATGGATTACAAAGCAATTGCGGCTTCCGTACCGCCGCGCAATGGTTCCGGGACGCAGGATTGGGTTTACCGCGTCCTTCGGGAAGGCATTATTACCGGCATGCTCAAAGGCGGCACACAGCTCAAGCAGGATGAAATTTCGGACGCACTGAATGTCAGTCATATTCCGGTTCGAGAAGCGCTTCGCCAGCTGGAAGCGCAGCGTCTCGTTACGATTCATCCGAATCGCGGTGCATCGGTCACGGAACTGTCCCGGGAAATGCTGATTGACATGATGCAGGTTCGGGCAGCGATTTCTACTGCGATGCTGAAAATTTCCATTCCGCGCATGACAGAAGAAGATTTCAAAGCACTCGATCAGAATCTTGCCGAGCAGCATTCGTCCGAGGATGCATGTTCATTTGAAAAGCTGAACAACGTTTTTCATGAGCTCACGAACCGTCGTGCTTCCAACCCGGTTGCAGACTTTATGACTGAGATCATTCATGCAAACATCGACCGGTATCTGCGCTCGTCATTCTACGATAATGCAGACGGACGCACAACGTCCATGCGCGAGCATGAAGCAATAGTCGAAGCATGTAAGGAGCGTGATGTTGAAAAAGCCGCTACGCTTCTAAACGATCACATTATGAACGCTGTCTCTCGCATCCCGGAAGATCTGAAATAATTCATATTCACGGTATCAAAAATCCTGCCGGTTATCCGGCAGGATTTTTTGTGAGATTAGTTCAGATCGGCACGGCGTTTTTGCAGGGTTTCGAGCATATCTACGGCAACCGCGCGCTTTCTGCGCTCCTCGTTCACGACCGCTTCGGGTGCTCTCTGCACAAACTTTTCGTTTGAGAGTTTGCCGTCCGCACGCGCAATCTCGCCCTTGATGCGTTCGATTTCCTTTTCAATGCGAGCACGCTCCTCCGCCAAATCCACCAGGGAAGCAAGCGGAATAAACGCTTCGGCGCCCTCACAGACAAGATGAATATCGGTCTTAGCGACTTCCCCGCGCTGATCGGACAGCGTAATCCGTTCTGCACCGACCAGCTTCATCAAAAGCTGCTCCGCGCCGCCGTACGTCTTTGGATCGGCAACGACCAGCCGAACGGCAATCTTCTGCGCAATCGGTA
>JAUMVL010000300.1 GCA_030530185.1 Clostridia bacterium
ACTTACAATTGTACCGCTTTCCACACCGCAGACAATGACCCGTGCCGCGTGGGATACCATTGCTGAGGCTGCATGCCTGTATCTGCAAACCGACCGCCACCCTTCCGCAAAACCGGTTCAACAGGCGGGACTGTCTTATCGTTCCATGGACGACCTCTATGAAACCGCGGAGGATTTCGATGCACTGAACACGGCAATCGCCGAGCGCTTGACGGCCGGCGGGAGCTGTGTGTATGCCGTACCCGGCGACGGATGCTTTTCGCAGGAGACGGCCATTCGCACCGCTTGCGAACAGAAGGGTTTTATGCTGACGGTTTTGCCCGGTGTTTCCTATGCGAAAGCGGCGTTTCCGCTGTTGCAGACCGCGCGGCTTTGCACGGCAAATGCGCTTCCGAAGGTGCCGGACCTCGATGAATCGCTCTGCATACAGGAGATCGATACGCGCGTTGCGGCAGGGGAAGTCAAGCTGTATTTACAGCGTTTCTATCCGGACGAGCTTACGGTACAGCTTGCCGTGATGCAGCAGGATGGAAACTATCGGATCGAATCGCTGCCGCTTTATGAGCTGGACCGGCGCGATGATTTCTTTGCAGGGACTGTTTTGCTTGTTCCGCCGGTACCGTTCTTCGAGAGAACCAAGTATCTCTACCCGGATCTTTGTTACATTCTCGATCGTCTGCGTGCGCCGGACGGCTGTCCGTGGGACAAGGAACAAACGCATGAAAGCATCAAAGGCGACCTGATCGAGGAATGCTACGAACTGTGTGATGCGATTGACGAGGGAGAGGACGAGCATCTGATTGAGGAACTCGGCGACGTGCTGATGCAGGTCGTGTTCCATGCGACGATTGCCAAGGAGCAGGGGCGGTTCGATCAGGACGACGTTTCGGATGGGATCGTCAAAAAACTGATCTATCGGCATCCGCACGTGTTCGGAAACGTCGTTGCCGAAACGACCGGCGAGGTGCTGAAGAACTGGGATGCGCTCAAAGCGGCACAGCGGCACCAGACTACGCAGGCGGAAGTTCTTTGCGAGGTGCCCAAGCGTTTTCCGGCACTGATGCGTGCGGCCAAGGTTCAGAAAAAGGCCGGCAAGGTCGGGTTCGATTGGACCGATGCAGCGGAAGCGTTCCCGAAAATTGCGGAGGAAACGCAGGAACTGCATGACGCGATACAGAACGGAACCAATACGCCGGAAGAAGCGGGTGACCTGCTGTTTGCCGTCGTCAATGTAATTCGCCTTTTACACCTTGATCCCGAGCAGCTGCTGCATGAGGCGACGGATAAGTTTATTGCGCGGTTCGGCAAAATGGAACAGCTTGCAAAGGAGGATGGAAAACAGCTCAAGGAACTTCCGCTTTCCGAGCAGGACAAATATTGGGAGAAGGCAAAAAAAGTCCGAGAAATCATGTAAAATTGGAGTTTTGGACTTGACGAAACGGCCTTGTATTGCTACAATAGACAAGGTTCGTTTTTTAGAGATACGGAGCAATCCGTATTCTGAAACATATCATCAATTACAATACGGAGGAAATCACATGAATAAGACCGAATTGATCGCAGCTGTTGCGGAAAAGAGCAATCTGTCCAAGAAGGACGCTGAGAAGGCAGTCAACGCCGCTCTGACCACCATCGAAGAAGCGCTGAAGGCTTCCGAGAAAGTTTCTCTCGTTGGCTTCGGCACCTTTGAAGCAAAAGAGCGCGCAGCGCGCAAGGGCCACAATCCGGCGACCGGTGCGGAGATTGAGATCTCTGCTTCCAAGGCTCCCGTTTTCAAGGCCGGCAAGGCTCTGAAGGATGCTCTCAACTAATCAAAAGGATATTTCATGAAAAAGCCGTCCGGTTTTCGGACGGCTTTTTTGTAATGCGAAAACCCCGCCATAGTGGCGGGGTTCAGTAGAGGTTTACCG
>JAUMVL010000301.1 GCA_030530185.1 Clostridia bacterium
CTCGTGCTTCAGGCCGGTGAAGGTTTTCGGTGTAAATTCTGCCACAAATTTGTCGTTTTTATAAAGCTTGACCGAATCTGCGTTGGTGAACAGGTAAATATCGCCCACGCTGCCGGCCGCGTAATCGCCGATAGCCATGCCGGAGCCGACCTCAAGCACAGGCTTTTCCTCACCCTGGCTTGCGTAAACGGCGGCAGCCAGCTTCGGATTGCGGAAGGCATCCATCACGCCGTGATAGCAGATGCGGTCGCCGGAGCCGAAGTCCTGATGCGTCTGGTAGTCGAACATGCACCAGGCAAAGCAGCCGGCATGCTCGGGACTTGTGAGCGCCGCACCCTGTACCTTTGCGTGTCTGAGGGCGTGCTCCTGGCGCTTCTCCCAGGGATCATAGCTCTTGGTCGGGAACATATGACCGTTGTTTTCCGTGACAAGCAGGGGCTTTTCGGGGGCTACGCCGACTTCCTTCTTCGACAGAACGCCTTTCTTGTCCATGCTGTCCAGGGAGAAGTCGTTGTAGGTATAGACATCTTCAAGAAGATTGCTGTTTTTGATATAGCGGACGCCGCCGGTCATGCGGCTCGGATCCAGCTCGTGTGCCAGGGCATTGGTGCGGCTGTAGAAGTCATCATCGTCCATGCTCTCATTGATGCGGACGCCCCAGATGACGATCGAGGGGTGGTTCCGGTACTGCAGGATCATCTCCCGTGTGTTCTCGATGGCCTGCTCCTTCCAGGCTTCATCGCCGATGTGCTGCCAGCCGGGGATCTCCGTGAAGACGAGGAGACCGAGCTTGTCGCATTCATCGATGAAATACTGGCTCTGCGGATAATGCGAGGTGCGCACGGCATTGCAGGCCAGCTCTTCCTTCAGGATGCGGGCATCCTCACGCTGCAGCGATTCGGAAGCGGCATAGCCCATGTAAGGGTAGGACTGGTGGCGGTTCAGGCCGCGCAGGAAGAACTTTTTCTTGTTCAGATAGAAGCCGTCAGCCCGGAATTCCGTGGTGCGGAACCCGAAGGTCGTGCGGACGACATCCCGCTCGCGCCCGTCGTTATGCAGGAGCGTTGCTTCGCAGGTGTATAAATACGGCTCATAGGGGTCCCAGATCTGGGCGTCCTGAAGGGTCAGGTCGAAACGGTCGCCGGCGGCCGTCAGCGTGTAGACCTCGTCGCCGTGGGCATCCAGGAGCTTAAGCATCACTCCGTCATGATCGCCCTTGACCTTGAGTTCGATATGGGCCTTGTCCAGGTCCGGGGTATAAATGAAGATGTCTTCAATGTAATCATTCGGGCGCACGTCAAGCCACACATCGCGGTAGAGACCGCCGTAGGTCAGGTAGTCGATCATATAGCCAAAAGGCGGAATCGCAGCATTCTCCGTGCTGTCCAGACGGACCGTTACGCTGTTTTCCTCGCCGTAGCGGACGACATTCGTAATGTCTGCGCGGAAAGCCGTGTAGCCGCAGTTGTGCACGGCGACCGGCCGGCCGTTGCAATAGACCGTGGCGATGTGCGCTGCGCCGTCAAACTGCAAGAAGAGGCGCTTGCCGCGGTAGCTTTCCGGAATCTCCAGCTTTCGGCGGTAACCGCAAAGCATCGAATAATCCGCGGGGTCGGCATAGTGCAGGCTGAGCTCGCGGACGTTATGAGGAAGACGTACAGGCTGAGCCTGTCCTTCAAAACGCGCAAAGGAATCGGACCAGTTTTCGGTGAATTCCCAGTTATTGTTGAGTCGGATCATGACAAACTCCTTGGTGTCTGATAAATCTATTGTATCAGGGGAAAGGGGGAAATTCAAGAGGGCCTTCCGGAGGCTGTCTATTAACTTATTGTGAACTATTGCGGAAAAACAAAAAAATATTGACAGATAAAAATGCATATGCTATTATCATAGGGCGCCTCAAAAGG
>JAUMVL010000302.1 GCA_030530185.1 Clostridia bacterium
TTTTGAAGTCATTCGCGTCCATCGAAATGCAGACGACCGGAACGGTATGCGGTTGCTCGAACAGATAGGTGTACGTAATGATGTCGCTGTCCATCAGACCGTTGCTGACCGCGATCGCGCGAACAACCGTATTCTTCGTGATCGGGATCGGCGCCGTATAGCGTGCGGAGGAACGCGTCGGCTCGCTTCCGTTGGTCGTGTAATAGATCGCAGCGTCACTCTGCAACGATGACAATGACAGCGTAAACGCCTCGTTCTGATACAGCTTTGTTTCGGAAAACGTCGGATTCGAGGTGTATCCGATTTCATACGCTTCGGCGTTCGGCGCCGCTTTGGTAGGCATGCGAAAGAACACCCTTCGTACCGAGGGATCGGTTTCGATTCTGCCGGAGGACATTCCGAGGCGTTGGATTCCGGTATCGAAGCTGTCTAAAATGTGCTTCCCGTCGGTATCGATCAAAAAGATCGTTTCCCCCGACGGCGAGATGCTGAAGGAGCCGGCGTACTTCGAAACGGAAACCGTAGCATATTCGCCGGGTTCGATGGTCAAATCCGACAGTTTCAATTTGGTCGGCGTATCATAGTCGTCGGTCAAATAGAATCCGTCGAGCGTAATCGCTGCGTCGCTGCCGTTGTGCAGCTCGATCCAATCATCCTCATTGCTGCCGCGCTCATGGATCGCACAGACCTCGGAAATGAACAGCCCGTCGGATTGAAAAAAGCCGAGCGAGTCGGCTTCGGAACGTGCATGTCCGTTCGGAGAAAGCGGCGTCGGCTCCCCGAAATACACGACGTTCCCCTCCGCGTCTCGCCCGACGGATACGTTGTCGCGTGCTGCCTCGATCGGCAGTTGATCGAAGGTATAATCCGCAGAATTGAACAGCTTCAGCGTCTCCCCCTTTGCAATCGAGAAGGAGGCGTGCAGCTCCTTTCCACTGCTCTCTTTTCCGCTCAGGAACACCAAAAGGTAGCCGTTCGCCGGAATGACCGTACCTTCGGGAAACGCCCATTTATAGAAATTGTTGCTGTCCGACAGATACCATCCGTTCAGGAGGATATCCGAACCGGTCGTGTTGTACAACTCCACCCAGTCGCTCCGATCTCCGTCCCGATCGGCCAAACTGTACTCATTGCTCGGCAGCACTTCACTGATGATTACTTTGCTGTTCAGACCGGTCAGCGTCGGCTCCGGTTCCTCGGTGGGCTTCGGAATCTCTACGTACTCGGTGATCACATTCGCTTCATTCGGGGTCGGCGTGATCGTGAATTGATATGCGCCGGTATCGTCGCGCGCATAGGTCATATCCTTTTTCAGTGTCTCCGGCAAGAGCAGTTCGGCGCAGAGCAATCCGTGCACGTCAAACAGATACAGATGATCGCCATACCGATTGACGCCCATCCGCACGCAGATATGCCCGTCCGATGCGTCGCAGTTGTTCGCACAGCACTGAATCAATAAATACCCGTTTGCCGGAATGACCGCATTCAGGTTCGGCTTGTCATAATCATCCGGGTCATCGGTTAAAGCAAAGTTTTCCATTGAGATCGGCTCGGCTGTCGTGTTATACAGTTCAATCCAATCACATCCTTCACAGCCATTGCAGACAATTGCGCTGTCGTTGCGCGCCGAAACCTCGGAAAACACAATGCCCTGCTGCGGATCGTATGCAAGTTCCGCGGCGGATTCTTCGGTTTTGGCAGGAACTTCAGCAAGGGACATATAGATTGTCGTCGAATTCTCCGCACCAGGCGTCGGTTCGCCGCAGAAGCCATATGAACCGTCGTCACGGCGCGCATAGGACACATCACGGAGCAATTCGGCAACGGTCAACTCCTGCACAAGCTGCATGTTGGCATCCTCGAGCGCAAGGTTCTCGCCCGCGAGCTTTAGGGAAAAGCCAAGAC
>JAUMVL010000041.1 GCA_030530185.1 Clostridia bacterium
CCGATGTCCACAAACGCACCGAAATCGGAGCTGCGGCGAACCACGCCATGCACCTTGTCGCCGACCACGAGTGCATCCCACTTCGCGGCCTTCTCGGCGGCTGCTTCATCCAGCAGAACCTGCTTGGCCGATGCGACCATGCGCTTTCTCTGCTTGTCTACCTCAAGGACTTTGACCTTGAAGGTCTTGCCGACGTACTCATCAAGCTTTTCAACGTATTTGGTGGAAACGTGCGAAGCGGGAACGAAAGCGCGGACACCCTGAATATCGGTGACCAGACCGCCCTTGACGACCTCTTTGCCGACCGCCTCGAAGACCTTACCGACGGAATCCTGCGAAAGGAGCTCGTCCCAAATCTTCTTGCCTTCGACGTTCTTGCGGGAAAGCAGAACGTTTCCCTCGCCGTCATTGACCTTGATGACCTCGACATCGATGCTGTCGCCCTCTTTGACTACATCTTCCGGACGGACTTCGGGATCTGCCGAGAACTCTGTCTTGGGCACAATACCGTCGGACTTGTAGCCGATGTTGACGAACACTTCGCCGTCAACGACCTGAAACACCGTACCGGTGACAACCTGACCGGGACGAATACGCTTAACGGTCTTTTCAAAGGCTTGTTCAAAATTATCGGCGGTTTCTTCTGCAACTTCCCGGACTGTCTCGACTGCTTCCTCTGCCTTTTCGCCGGCAGCTTCAACAGCCTCTTCAACAGCTTCTTTTGCTTCTTCCGCTTCGACAGCAACGGTCTCTGCCACGGTCTCTGCCGCGACGGGTTCGGTGACTTCGGCGACAACCTCAGCGGGAGCTTCCGCTTCGATGGTTTCAATCGTCTTTTCGAGTTCGCTCATTCGTGAATATACCTCCCTAATTGTCGCAATCGGGGTCGATGCTCCTGCGACAAGACCTATTATATCATCGTGTTCAAATTTTTCAAGAGGAATTTTGCAGATTTTCCCGATGATTTCAGCATTTTTGCAGTGCTCGGTGCATAAATCGTACAGTGCTTTGGTGTTCGCGCTGCTCTCGGAGCCCAAAACGAACATCCGGGTGCATTGCTTCGAAAGTGCAACGACTTCCTCCTGTCGCAACCGGGTCGTATCGCAGATCGTATTGCAGATTCGAAGCTGTCCGACTTGCGTCTTCAAGGCCGCTGCAATCCGCTCAAACACGTCGTATTTTTGCGTTGTCTGCGAAACGAGCACCGCCCGCTCACAGTAAGGCTCGCGCTGTGCCTCCGCCTCATCTCTCAGAACGCGGACGTTCTCTCCCGCGCTTCCGACGATACCGATCACCTCGGGGTGTTCGGGCTTACCTGCAATAAACACGCGCTCTCCCGAAGCCGCGGCCTTTTCCACGATTTTATGAATCCGCATTACAAACGGGCACGTCGCATCGAGCACGCGGACGCCGCGCTCTTTGCACAGCTCATACACCTTGGGCGGCGCGCCGTGCGCGCGGATAATCAACGTATCGCCTTTCTGAAGCGCGTCCAGGGATTCGATCGGGACGACTCCCTTTTGGCGCAGGGTCTCCACGACATCCTCGTTATGGATGATGTTGCCGTAAGTATAAGCGGGACCGCTGCCTGCAGCATGCTCCGCCATCTCGACGGCACGCTGTACGCCAAAGCAAAAACCGCTGTGTTTTCCGACCAGGATCTTCATTTACAGAGCTTCCGCCTGATCGCGAAGCGTCAGCATTGCATCGGTGATCGCCATGTTCAACGCATCGATGGGTTTACGGCCCGGACACCGCGCCTTGACCGCTTCCGGAAGAATTGGATCACCGACCGCAACGTGCATGCGCTTTCCCAGCGTCCATGCGCCGGGTTTGACGTACACCGGAACGATCGGTGCGTTGGCGCGCATTGCAATAAAGGCGCAGCCCTTGTCGAACGCATCCATCGTATGTCCGTCGGCACTGCGATGGCCTTCCGGAAAGATACCGAATGCCTTTCCCTGATTCAGCAAATCGATGGCGCGCTGGATGGCCTTGCGATCCGCCGTATATTGCTGCACCGGAAAGGTTAAAAGCTGGCGGAACAGCCATGCACCGAACGGCTTATCGGACAGCGTTGACTTTGCCATGAAGTGGACGCAGCGGCGCGCCAGAATTGCAATGACCACCGGATCGGCAAGCACCATATGATTCGAGATATAAATGACCTTGCCTTTTTGGTGCATTGCCTTACGGTTGATCACTTTTGGTCTCCAGATCAACCAAAGAAACGGTGCAACCAGGATATATCCAAGTATGTAAAGCATTTACTCGCACACCCCCTGCAGCAGCGCCTCAACGGCTTCGTCGATCGTGAGGTTTGTCGTGTCGATTTTCACCGTATCCTCCTTGCAGACGAGCGGCATGTACGCGCGCTCGCTGTCCTGCCTGTCGCGGCGGATGATATCGGCAAGGATTGTTTCATAATCGGCAGGCTGTCCCTGTTCGACAAGCTGTTTGACTCTGCGGTTCGCGCGCTCCTCGGCGGACGCCGTAATAAAGAACTTGTGCGGCGTATCGGAAAGCACATTTGTGCAGATGTCGCGTCCGTCCATGATTACAGCCTGCCGATGCGCAACGTCCCGCTGCAGCTCGACCAGCGCATCCCGTACCTCGGGGATCATGCTGACAAGCGATGCGCCCTGTGAGATGTCCTCGGTACGCAAAAGATGCGTAATATCCTCGCCGTCGGCAAGCATCCGCTGTTCACCGGAGTCGAGATACCGCACCTCGAGCTTGAGCTGCGGCAAAAAGGCGCGTACGGCCTCCCAGTCGGTTACATCGATTCCATGCCGCTTACACGCAACCGCCGTTGCGCGATACATCGCGCCGGTATCGAGATACGGAATCCCGAGCCGCTTTGCCGCAAGCTTCGCCACGGTGCTCTTGCCTGCGCCCGCAGGGCCGTCAATCGCAATACTGTATTTCATATCGTTCCCCTCCTCATTCGGAAACTGTTTCTGAAGATCTCTCCTGAATACTGCTCCCGGCAAGCGCGCCGGTGCACCATGCAATCTGCAAGTTAAAGCCGCCCGTAAACGCGTCCACATCCAGCATTTCTCCGGCAAAGAACAGGTTCTTGACCTTCTTGGACTCCATCGTAGACGGATTGACTTCCTTGGTCGAAACGCCGCCGCGCGTGATGATTGCCTCGGCAATCGGCCTTGTGCCCTTCACATGCAGCGGAAGTCCTTTCAGCGCTTCCACCAGCGCATGCCGCTGTGCTTTGGAAAACTGTGCCGCCGGCATTTCGCCGTCCAAGCCGGTCTGCTCCAGCACAACCGCAAGGAGCCGCTGCGGCAACAGTCCATAGAGCGCGCCGGTAAGCGATTTGCGTACATTTGCGGACAAATCACGCAGCAAACGTGCGTCAAGCTGCTCCTCGGACAATCCCGGCTTAAAATCGATTTTCAGCGTCACGCCCGCTGGGTCGTCCGCAATCAGGCTCGAGCACGACAGCACAAGAGGCCCGCTGACGCCGAAATGCGTGAACAGCATTTCGCCGAGCTCGGAATAGACCTCCTTTTTGCCGCGATAGGCCGACAGCGTAACGTTTTTGAGCGTGACGCCCGAAAGCGTCCCGCACCACGACTCCTCGATTTCAAGTGGAATCAACGCTCCGTACAGCGGAGTCACCGTGTGTCCAAGCAGCCTGGCAAAGCGGTAACCGTCGCCGGTGCTGCCTGTCGATGGATAGGAAAGTCCGCCCGTCGCAAGAACGACCGCATCGAACGGCTCGACGGTTCGTTCGATCCGCACCCCGGTCACCGCACCGCTTTGTGCCAGAATTTCCGACACCCGCGTGTTCAGACGCACCGAAACGCCTGCCTGACGGACCGTTTTTTCCAAGGCTTTCAGGACGTCGCTCGACTTGTCCGACACCGGAAACACGCGCTGGCCGCGCTCCACCTTGGTCGGAACGCCCGCTTTTTCCACGAGCCGCACGATCGCGTCGGAATCGAAATGCGCATATGCGCTGTATAGGAATCGCGGATTCTGAACCACGTTTCGAAAGAAGCCGTCCCGGTCGCAGGCATTGGTCAGGTTGCACCGTCCCTTGCCGGTAATAAACAGCTTCTTGCCGAGCTTCTCATTCTGCTCGAACAACACAACGTCGTTGCCGCCGCGCGCAGCATAGATGGCCGCAAGCTGTCCCGCCGCACCGCCGCCGATGATCGCTACCCGCATCTTGTTCCCCCCGTCCGATCGAACTGCAAATTAATACAAATATACCATACCAAAAACCGCACCGTTTTGCAAGGGCGAAATACAAAAGAGAACTCTCCGCATCGGAAAGTTCTCCGCACCGTTCTTTTACAACGCCTTCTTTTGCTCCGTTTCGCTCGGAACATGCGGCATTTTAGATTATAACGCTGCCGCCACCTTGGATGCAAGGCGCACGTTGTTGTAGACCAGCTGAATGTTCGACGCGAGGCTCTCGCCGCCGGTCAGGTCCTTGATCTTTGCCAGCAAAAACGGCGTCGTGTCCTTGCCCTTGATGCCGAGACGATTTGCCTCTTCGATCGCATCGTCGATCGCCTTGTTGATGACGTCTGCATCCATCGAGTACTGCTCCGGGATCGGGTTCACAACGAGCATGCCGCCCTTCTCATCCAATGCACGCTGCGCATTGACCGCTGCAGCAAGCTCCTCCGGCGTGTCGCAGCGCCACGGAACCGAAAAGCCGCTCTTTCGCGTATAGAACGCCGGAAGTTCGTCCGTGCCGAAGCCGATGACCGGAACGCCCTTCGTTTCGAGGTATTCCATTGTGAGTCCGAGGTCGAGAATGCTCTTGGCCCCGGCGCAAACGACGCACACCGGCGTTTGGGCGAGCTCTTCGAGATCGGCAGAAATATCCATCGTCGTTTCGGCGCCGCGATGCACGCCGCCGATGCCGCCCGTCGCAAACACTTTGATCCCTGCCATCGCTGCAATGATCATCGTTGCTGCGACGGTCGTTGCGCCGTTCATCCCTTTCGCGCACAGCATCGGAAGGTCTCTGCGGGATGCCTTTGTGACATTGCGTCCCTCCCGTCCGAGGTAGTCGATCTGCTCGTCGGTCAGGCCCGCGCATAGCTTGCCGCCGATGATCGCGCAGGTTGCGGGAACCGCACCGTTTTCACGGCAGATACGCTGACAGTTCAGCGCAGTTTCCACGTTCTGCGGATACGGCATACCATGCGAGATGATCGTGCTTTCCAGCGCGACGATCGGCTTGCCCTGTGCGAGCGCCGCCTCCACCTCGGGAGACAACTGTAAATATGTATTCAACTTCATTTGAAATTCCTCCGTCTGGACGGTTTCCCGCCCGATTTCTCGCATAGTGTACCACATCCGCTGCGTGGTTGCAAGCAAAATGCACACGCGTTTTGCGTGTGCAAACAATGTTTCAAAGCTGTTCGAGTGCCGTCCAAATGTCGCCTTCGATCAGAATGCTGCGTTCTGTTAGCTCCTCGGGGCAACAGGCTTCGTCGAAATTGATGCAGGCATAGATGGAGTCCGGATGATTCAATGCCATCCGCCAAAACGGGTATTTGATAATGCCGGGGGTGTTGTAACCGACGCCAAGTTCGAGATACAGCACCTTGCCGCGGTGCGTGCGGAAGAACCGCTCGCTGCGCTCGGCCGCCTCATGCCACCCTGCGTCCTCGACGAACGTATCGTCTGCGCGCAGATTCATCGACATCGGTCGTCCGCAAATCGGGCAGCGCGGAACAAGCTCGCTCGGAACCGTGCGAAGCAGCGGCGTCTGTTCAGGCGGGAGCAGCGCTCCGTCCTTCGCAATCGCAAACCCCTGCGCAAGCAGCATCTTTTCGACGGTAGCGCGGTTGTCATACGTCTGTTTATGACAAGGCTTGCTGCATTGCCAAAGCCCGTAGTCCCCCTGCGTATAGAACAGACGCTTTCGATCGAACCCGGCGCGCTGAAAGCAATGATCGACGTTCGTCGTCAGCACAAAATAGTCCCGATCGCGCACCCGCTTTAGCAATTGCTCATAGACCGGTTTGGGCGGAGCGACATAGCGGTTGATATAAATGTTCCGACTCCAGTATGCCCATCGCTCCTCCGGTGTACGGTATGCATAGAACCCGCCCGTATACATGTCGTGAAATCCGTAGACGCGCTCAAAATCGCAAAGTAACGCTCAAAACGCTCTCCGCTGTACGTATAACCCGCGCTCGTGGACAGACCCGCGCCCGCGCCGATCACAACCGCATCGCAGGTATGCAATGCCTCCTTCAGCCGGTTCAGCTCCTCCGATCCGGGCTCGATGGATTCCGTTCTTGCCTGTACCAGATTCATCAATCCGTTCCTCCCCGTCCATCCGCTTTCTCATTCTGCACGGACTTCGTTTCCGGTTCCCGGTCAAGGCGCTGCCGTGCAACCAGCTCGGCAAATGCTCCGTTTTGGGCAATCAGCTCCTCATAGGTTCCGTTTTCGATGATCCGCCCCTGATCCATGACAAGAATCCGATCGCAGTTTCGGATCGTGCTCAGTCGATGTGCGATCACGATTCGCGTGCATTTGAGCCGGTCCAACGCATCGGCAACCTGCTTTTGCGTCTTGTTGTCAAGCGCGCTGGTCGCTTCGTCGAGCATCAGAATATTGGGCTTCGGCGCAACGGCGCGCGCGATCATGATCCGCTGCTTTTGTCCGCCGGAGATGCCGCCCTGCCCTTCGGATACCAGGGTGTTCATGCCCATCGGCATCCGCCGGATGTCCTCTGCGATCCCCGCAATCTCAGCCGCTTCCCACGCTTCGTCCAGCGTCAGCTGCGGCGCCGAAATCGTGATGTTGGAGAAAATATCACCGGCGAACAGCTGTCCGTTCTGCGTGACAACGCCCATCTTTTTTCGCAGTGATTTCGGGTCCAGGCTTTTCAAGTCCTTTCCGTCATAGTAGATCGCGCCGCGCTGCGGTTTTTCAAAGCCGAGCAGCAGCCGCATCAGCGTGGATTTTCCGCAGCCGGTCCGCCCGACGATTGCGACATACTCTCCCGGGCGAATCTTCAGCGAAAGGTCCTTGAGCACGTAGGGCGTATCGTCGTTATAGCGAAAAAACACATGGTTGATCTCGATGTTGCCCGAGAGCTTTGTCAGCATCTCCTTGTTCTCCGAGATCTCCGGTTCGGCATTCAGGATCGGTTCCGCCATTTCCAACGCGGGAGACAGCTCCGCAATCGAGATAACGATTCCCGCCATCGCACTGAACGCGCCCATGAGTCGGCCGTATGCCGCCGTAAACGCCGTATAATCGGCCGGCGTGATGCGGGACTGTACCGCAAGATAATACAGAACAACATTCCCGATCAGCGAAACGGCAAGCAGAATCACGCCGTTCAGTTTCAGAATCGCCGGAGGGTTGTAATCCAGTTCGGAGCGTGCGGAAAATGGCTTGGCCCATCTGGCAAACGCGCGTTTTTCGGCACCCGCCAGCTTAATTTTCTGAACGCCGCTGATGACCGCATAGCTCGTTCCGCTGACCTGGGCCGAAAGGTTCATCCGTTTCTTTGAAACCCGGATTCTCAAAAGCGAAATCACGGCATTGAGCACAACGGTGATCAGAATGATCAACACCGACGGCCAGACCAAAACCGGCGTATATGCAAAGATCTGTGTGATATACAGCAGGGACAAAAGCGAACTCAACCCGGTCGAGAGAATGTTGCCGAGCATCGCCTGACAAAGCGTGTTGACCGAATCGACCCGGCTCGAAAGCTCTCCGGCGGAAAACTTTCGAAAGAAACTGACCGGCAAAGACAGAATCCGCATCATGACCGCCGAGTCCACCGAGAGCGAGGTCTTTGCGGAAATCCGCCCCATCAGCAGAGTTTTCACGGTTCCGATCAGCTGTGAGGAGAATGCCGCGCACAGGACAAACACCGCCATGCCCGCCAGCATGGAATAGCTTTTCGTCTCCAGTACCGGTCCGACCAACGCCTTATAAGCCTGCGGTTCGATCATTCCGAACAGCGTCACGGCAAGCGTCGCAAGGAAAATCCATACAAAGTCACTGACCGATACGCTGTCCTTCATGAAAAGCAGCAGATCGGGGATTCCGATTTTTTTCATCGGGAGCGGGTAATAGAAGCAAATCGCCTCCCGTCGCAGCAGCATGGCCGTTTTTCGGTTGATCGAAACGGTTCTCCCCGTCTGCGGGTCCCGGAAATGGTATCCGTGCATCAGGTTCGGCAGCAGCGCAACCGGCGTTCCCTCTTCCTTCAAAAACGCAAGCATTGGGCCGAAGGCATCCCGATACCAACCGTCCTCCAGCGTAACGGCGCGCGACATGATCCCGTGCGGTCGAAGTGCATAATCAAGCTGCTCGTCTGCATTCTCAATTGTATCGGGAATCTCCGTCGGCTTGCGGTGGTAGTACTTCTGAATCTCATCAATCGCCTCTTTTGCAATCAGCCGATCGTCTTGCAGCATCTGCGCAACGCGACTGCCGAGCACGGAACCGGCGACTCGTACAAAGGATTCTTCAAACAGATCCTGATCGCTTTCCATCCGCTGCCGGATCTGCTCATCAAACCATCCCATACCGTTGCCTCCTTTCCGTTACTCGCTCGTGACCAGTTCGGTATAAGCGCCGCCCAGGCGATACAACTCCTCGTGCGTTCCGTGCTCGACGACAACGCCCTTGTCGAGCACGATGATCTCATCGCAGTCGCGAATCGTGCTCAACCGGTGAGCAATCACGATACACGTAATTCCGCGATCGCGAATCGCGTTCACGACATCGAACTCCGTTTTTGCATCGAGCGCGCTCGTCGCTTCGTCCAAAATAATCACCGATGGATCCTGTGCAAGGACGCGCGCGATCTCCATGCGCTGCCGCTGACCGCCGGACAAATCCTTTCCGTTTTCGGTCAGTTTACCGTCGTAGCCGCCCGGTCTTTGCATAATGTCGTCATGGAGCTGCGCATCACGCGCCGCAAGGATCACCTCGAAATCCGCAATGGACTTATCCCACATCCGAATATTCTCGGCAATCGTATCCTCGAACAGAATGATTTCCTGATCAACCACTGCGACCGAACCGGTGAAAACGCTGCGCGGAATGTCACCGATCGGCTTTCCGTCGAACAGAATTTCACCGCTCCACGGACGGTACAAGCCGGAGATCAGCTTGCTCAGCGTCGATTTGCCGCAGCCGCTCGCGCCGACGATCGCCACGCGGCTGCCGGGTTTCAAATGCATCGAAAAATCCTGCACAACCGGATCACCGAGGCGCGAATACCCGAAGGTAACGTGTTTCAGCTCGACCTCGCCATGCAGTTTGGAATAGTCCACATCCTCGCGAACTGCTTCCTCATGCACATATGGATCGTCCGGGTATTGCATAACGTCTTCGACGCGCTCCATCTCGGTTCGCATCTCCATCATCGTCTGTCCCGCATCGACGATTGTCATCGCCGGGCTCATGAAGGCATCCAGATAACTGGAAAACGTCATAATCATGCCGATCGTGAAGTTTCCGTCGATCGCGAATCGAATTCCGAGAAACAGGACGATATAGTTCGTCGCGCTGCTGATAAAGCTTGGGATCAGGCCGAGACTTGCGTTCAGCTTTGCAAACCGTACCGTCTGCGTATTGACCGAGGCCTGATACCCCGCCCACTTGGCAAAAAAGCCGTTTTCCGCGCCCGACGCCTTGATCGTTTCCGTCATGCTGATTCCGGCCATCGTGGTGGAGGCCAGTTTACCGGAGTCCCGCACCTGCACGCGGGTTACATTTAAGCGCTTTTCGGAAATCAACCGTGCCGCAAGCAGGTTCAAAAAAACACTTGTGAGTCCGACCAGAGTCAGAATCAGACTGTATCGAATCATCAGCACGAGATAAAAAACCGTCATGCCCGTATTGAGCAGCAGCGGCGCCGCCGTATCGACCAGTGTTCCGGCAATGGAAGCATTGGTATCCTGCCGCTGCAGGATGTCGCCGGTCATGCGCTGGGAAAAGAACTCGATCGGAAGCCGCAGCACCTTCCACATGTAGGATGTGCTGCCGATGACGGACATCTTGCCGTCGATGCGCAGTGAATAAATGGTCCGAATCCATTCCACAACGATCTGCAGCACGCACAGCACCGCCATCAGGGAAATGAACGGAATCAGCCATTCCCGGTTTTTCCCACTCAACAAATGGTCGTAAAAGACGCGCGTCATGACCGGGTTGATCACACCGAAGAGATAGGAAATCGCCGTCGTCAGCATTACAAAGGCAACGGCAACACCTGCGCCCTTCATGCGCTTTCGGGCAAACTCCAGCGTACTCTTCCGCTTGCCGCTCGGAACGAACCCTTCCCCCGGCTCCATTTCCAGTACAATGCCCGTAAAGGAGCTGTCGAACTCCTCCATCGAAACCCAAACGGTCCCGCGCTCTGGATCGTTCAGGCTCGCCTTATTGTTGCGAAATCCGTTCAGCACGACAAAATGGTTGAAATTCCAATGGATGATGCACGGGAATGTCCCGGCGTTTTTCAGCGCCTCCGGTTCCATCCGGTACCCGTTTGCCGTAAATCCGTAATTGCGCGCTGCGAGCAAAACGTTTTTTGCCTTGGAACCGTCGCGGGAAACACCGCAATCGACCCGCACCTGCTCAAGCGGAACCCATTTCTCGTAATAGGCCATCACCATGGTCAGGCACGCGGCGCCGCACTCCAAGGCCTCCATCTGCATGATGACGGGGACCCGTGCAACGCCCTTTCGCACCGGCTTGCGAACGGATTTTGCTTTCTTCGCTTCCCCGCTCGCCATCAGTCTGCCTCCTGCCGGCTGTGATTCCAAAGGAACTCAATCGGGTGAATCACTTCCGTAATGATTTCGCCGTCATATACGCCGTCAGGAAGCGAAACGCGCGCCGTGACAGTGGTAAAATCCCCGTTCGATTCGCCGATCGATTCTACGGTACACTTCAACCCATTGACCCGTACAGGCATACCGATTCGTACCGCTCCCGCCTGTGCGCTGAAAATCTCAGCGACCGCTTCCCCATCTTTTACGCTCCATGCAGTCGAAACCGATTGTTCAATTGTTCCGATGGCCGAGCCAACCAGCAGGCCTGCAAGCAAGACAATAACGGCTGCAAGAATCAGCCATACGCTCGGATTGGTGACGCGCATATAGTCATGCAGCTGCTCAGGCGACGAGATTCTCTCCAGACTCTTTTTCCGAAAAATCGGTTCTTCCATAGAAACTCCTCTGCATTTTTCGATCTGAAACGACCGGATTCGAATTGTATTGTATTATTATACCATCTTTTTTCGGCGTTCTCAATATCTCAGAAACCGGAATTCAAAAAAGCGCTCCCGTGGAAGGTGTTTTCCCGGAGCTTCGTACAAAGATCTGTGGATATTGACATTTTTAATTGAATTTTCTGCTGTCGGATGCTATACTGATTGTGTGATACTTTTGTGACAAATCGGTTGTTATACTTATTGCAGAAAATAAAAATGATCTGAAAGGAGATTGTACAATGACTGACGAAATCAAAAAGCTGGAGTTGGACGAACTCGAAGACGTTGCCGGAGGATACAAGCGTCCTGCGGAGAAGGAAGGATTCATCATTTATCAAATTTCAAAGGGTGACAACCTGACCAAGATCGGCAAAAGATATGGCTGCACGGTAAACGATCTGCTTCGCTGGAATCCGAAAATCAAGAATCGCAACCTGATCTATGCAGGCGATTATCTTTACATCAAGGAATAACCATTTTTCGAAAATCAGTCTGGACAGCCCGCAGATGACGGGCTGTTTTTCATTGAAAGCGGTTCAA
>JAUMVL010000303.1 GCA_030530185.1 Clostridia bacterium
ATACGGGCAAGATTCACAAGGTCGGCGAGGTACACGAGGGCGCGGCCACCATGGACTTCATGGTGCAGGAGCAGGAGCGTGGCATCACGATCGCTTCCGCCGCGACCACGGCCTATTGGAAAGGTCATCGCATCAACATCATCGACACCCCGGGTCACGTCGACTTCACCGTAGAGGTCGAGCGCAGCCTGCGTGTGCTGGATGGTGCTGTTGCCGTGTTCTGCGCCAAGGGTGGCGTAGAACCGCAGTCGGAAACCGTATGGCGTCAGGCCATGAAGTACGGCGTCCCCTGCATTGCGTACGTCAATAAAATGGACATCACGGGTGCGGATTTCTACCGCGTGATGGACATGATGCGTGACCGCCTCCATGCCAATCCGATTCCGGTTCAGCTTCCGATCGGAAGCGAAGCCGATTTTCGCGGCATCATTGACCTTGTGACAATGCGTGCCGAGGTGTATTACAACGATGACGGCACCGATATCCGCGAGGAGGACATCCCCGCCGATCTGCTGGAGGCAGCCGAGAAGTACCGTTCCGAGCTGATCGAAACGGTGATTGAACAGGATGAGGATCTGATGGAGAAGTACCTCGAGGGCGAGGAGCCCACGAGCGAGGAACTCATTTCCTGCATCCGCAAGGCCACGATTTCCCTTTCCGCGGTTCCGGTCTGCTGCGGTACGTCGTATCGCAACAAGGGCGTGCAGCCGCTGCTGAACGCGATCGTCGATTTTCTGCCCTCGCCGCTGGATGTTCCGCCGGCCAAAGGAACCGATCGCTACGGCGAAGGCGAAATCGAAGCCAAACCCGACGATTCCGCGCCATTTGCGGCACTTGCGTTCAAAATTGTTGCCGATCCGTACGGCAAGCTCGCGTTCATCCGCGTTTACAGCGGTACGCTGAAGTCCGGCACGTACGTATACAACGTCAACAAGCAGAAGCGTGAGCGCGTCAGCAAGATCCTGCTGATGCATGCCAATACGCGCACAGAGGTCGAAGAGGCGCACGCGGGCGACATCTGCGCGCTCGTCGGACTCCGCGAGACGACGACGGGCGAGACCTTGACCGCCGAGAACCGCCAGATGCTCCTGGAGAGCATGGTGTTCCCGACGCCGGTCATTCAGGTCGCCATCGAGCCCAAGACCAAGGCCGGCCAGGAAAAGATGATGGTCGCGCTCCAGAAGATGAGCGAGGAGGACCCGACGTTCCGCACCTATACGGATCAGGAAACGGGCCAAACGATCATTGCCGGCATGGGCGAGCTGCATCTCGAGATCATTGTGGACCGTCTGATTCGCGAGTTCCGCGTGGAAGCGACCGTCGGCAAGCCGCAGGTCAGCTACAAGGAAACGATTCAGAATCCCGTGCGGCATGAAACGCGCTATGTCCGCCAGACCGGCGGCCACGGCCAGTACGCGCACGTGGTGGTGGTGTTCGAACCGAACGAAGCCGGAGCCGGCTATGCGTTTGAAAGCAAGATCGTCGGCGGCGTGATTCCGAAGGAATTCATCCCTGCGGTCGATGCCGGTATCCGCGATGCATTGCAGTCGGGCCCGCTCGGCGGCTACGAAATCATCGACATCAAGGCGACGCTTGTGGACGGATCGTTCCACGAGGTCGATTCGAGCGATATCGCGTTTAAGATCGCAGGTTCGCTGTCCGTCAAGGACGGCTTAACCAAGGACAACGGCGTGCTGCTCGAGCCGATGATGCAGGTGGAAGTGTTCATCCCGGATGAATACCTCGGCGATATCGTCGGCAACCTGACGTCGAAGCGCGGCAAGGTCAGCGGTATGGAAACCGGTCAGGGCGGAACGACCGTTTCGGCGATCTGCCCGCTGTCCGAGATGTTCGGCTATGCAACCGACCTGCGCTCCGGCACTCAGGGCCGTGCGAC
>JAUMVL010000042.1 GCA_030530185.1 Clostridia bacterium
GGAACATCTTTCAGAAGATAAGCTGTCGCAGGGGCAGGGACGGGCAAAAGTCCGTGTGCACAGCGCACCATTCCGCTTCCAACACGTACCGGCGATACCGCGATCTCGTCCGGCGCGAGCATCTCGATCAGACTGCATGCCGCAGCGATGTCAGCAATTGCATCCATGGCGCCGACTTCATGGAAATGTACGTCGCTCACGGGACGCCCGTGGACATGGCTTTCCGCCTCAGCAATCCGTTTGTAGACCGCAAGAATATCTGCCCGCACCTGCGCAGACACGTTCAGCCCGTTCACAATCGCTTCGATTTCGCCGAGCGTTCGGTGTACATGGTGATGTTCGTGCTCATGCATATGCGGATGCTCGTGATCGTGCACATGGCGATGTTCGTGATCGTGCGCATGCTCCATCCGGCCCATCAGTTCGCCTTCCTCAACGCCGTTCACGCGGACGCCGAGATGCGTTCCCATAATGCCGCAGCGCTGCACGATGCTTTGCGAATAGGTCACGTTTGGGATGCCGATACCGTTCAGCCGATCGATGCATGCTTTCGGATCGGGCATCAGCTCCACAAGCGCCGCACCGAGCATATCTCCCGCAACGCCCATACCGCAGTCGAGGTACAGAATCTTCAAGGGGTTCCTCCTTACGCTTTCGATTTTTTTAATGGCTCATTCTCGATCAGCTTGGCCTTTTCAAGCGCCAGCACGATGAGCGGAATCAGAACGATGTGCAGGATGATGCCGGGGATGGCGTTTGTGAACGCACCGGCAAGAAATGCCGAAAACGGGAATTCCGACCCGGATAGTCCGGCAAGAATGAAACGCGCCGCGCCCCAGACCACACGGCCAGCAAGCATTGCAACAATCAATGTGACATAGATATTCCATGGCTTGCGCGGCAGTACCTTGTAGAGGATGCCCGCAACGGCGCCGTAGGTCAGAAGCTCAAACGCCATCGCGACACCGGTCGGAAACAGCGGCGGCATACCGAACAGCAGGTTCCGCAAAAACGGCGCGATAAAGCCGACAGCAGCGCCCCAAGGCCAGCCGCAAAGGAAGCCGCAGAGAAATACGGGAATGTGCATCGGGCTGAGCGCCGAGCCGATCTGCGGGATCTGGCCCGTCAGCAGCGGGAGCACCATGCAGAGTGCCAAACAAAGAGCGGCATAGATGAGTTTTTTCAGATTTTTGTTCATTTTTGTATCCTTTTCTGAAATGAAAATTACGGATCGGTGGCAAAAAAACAGAAGCTATCCGCACGCTTCTGCTTGCCGATACCTTCCTGATACCGATACGTTTGCCGTAAAATAGGTGGTTTCACACGGCTCCCTACCGCTTTTGTCGACTCGTGTCAACGCAGTTATTATATCGAAACAAAAGCCTTCTGTCAATGATTGAATACAAAAATGCCCCGCGAAATGCAGGGCATTTTGTCAAACCAATCAGTCGATAACCAAAGAAGCAGTCCAGAATTCGTTGCCGTAAATGTCGGTCAGGCAGTAGCAGTAGACAAAGCGATCGCCTTCGATCTTCAGATTTGCAACGGTAAGATCTCCGGTGACAACAAGCGGATCGGCAAGCAGATACGAGGCGTTGTAGCTGCCGTCGTAGCCATAGAAGTCGCATACGAACGTCAGCGTGTCGCCGCTGTTGATCGGGAGATACCCCTTGGCGACCGTGTCGGTCTCGTCGTGATCATAAAGTCGCTGAGCGCCGAGCACATAGGCGTTCTCGTTCTCAAACGCGATCATCACATAAACCAGTTCGTCGTTCAGCATCGCCGGGACACGGCCGATGGTCGTGCGGATGCCCTTGTCTTCGGAATCGTTGACCATATAGTAGGGAACGATGTGTCCGTTGATCGAGATCCAGGTATGATCCCAATCGATCAAAAGGTCGCGGTCGCTGTCGAACGTATAGACGTTGTCCATACCGAGATCCACATAGCCCGTTCCGTCATCGACGAACACATTGAGCTGCACGCTCTGTACAAGGTCCCATTTTTCCGCAGGCAGGGAGAGCACGGAGACGCCGTTCTTTTCGGTCAGGAGCATATCGGCCGTGGAGAGCGAATGCTCGGTGTAATAATCCTTGTTTGCAAGCGCGCGGCCGCTGTCGAACCAGCTCGAATAGCTGTCGCTGCCGCCGCCGAGAATCGTGGAAAGGTAATCCGCGGGGTCGATGCCGGATGCGCTGCCCCCGCCATGGCTGCCGGAGGACGAGGACGACGCGGATGTGCCCGTACCGCCGCCAAGATATCCGTCGAGCAGGTATTCCAGCATATCACCGGAGGAGAAGCCGGACGAACCGGAGTATCCGCCGAGCAGCGAGCCGATCGGGGACGAGGTGGTGCCGCCGGTTGCGATTTGGCCGCCTGCGGCAAGCGACGAAAAGCTCTTGATGCAGTCCGTATAGCCGGAATCCATGCCGATGTTGTCATACAGCTTGACAGCGGTATTCATACCCGAGAAGCTCGAATACGGGAAGTAGATCGAGAGCCCGTAGGAGTTGGACATCGAGGTCGAGGTACGGTTGTACTTGATGCAGCCGCGAAGCGCACTTACAAGACTGCTCGCTTCGCTCGTGCCGATCTTGTTGGCAAGGTCCACCAGATCGACGTGATTGATCCGGCTCGTTTTGCCGAATTCTCGCGCACCGCTTCGGGCGTCGGAAACGGTCTTGTATTCCTTGTTGTCGAGCAGTCCGCTGACCGACTTTGAAAACGCCGCAAACGGTTCCGGTACGGTGCCCGCAAATTCCGCAAGGTCCACGATCGAGAGCGTCGTGTTGCAGCCGGGGTAGTTCTTTTTGCAGACGTTGTTGAAGTCGTCGATGATCGTCCTGCTGAGCTCCACGGTCGAAACCGAGGTGTTCTTGGAAAGCTGAGTCAGCCAGTTCGTATAATACCAGCCGCAGCCGGGCTCGGATTCTTCGCTTGCAAGCAGATAGTCCGCGTACTGCTCGGAAACAAGCGCGGTTTCGAGCGTCGCCATCAAACACGCATCAAATCCGATGAAGTCGAACTTGACGCCGCCTTTTTTCAGTGCGGAGTTGACCTTATCGAGCGTCATCGAGCCGGAGAAGTACTGGTCGTAGCCATAGCCCGAGAGCGAGCCGCCGCCGTGATCCCAGAAGATCAGGCAGTAGCGGTTCGCGGGGTAGTTGGATGCGCAGTACTGGATGAAGTCGGACAGCGTGTTCGGATCGACCATGCTCTTCCGGCCGAGGTTCTTTTCGAGCGCTTGCAGACCGCGGCTTGTGACGCGGTAGATCTGGTTCGTCGTGTTGGAAATGACCGAGTTGTTCCAACGCTTGGTGCCGCCGGTTTCGACGATCACATTGACTTTGCTGTCGTCGATTGAAGCATGCAGCATTTCGTTGAGGTCCGCGGTGCCCATACCGTTCTCGGATTCGAGGTCGGTGCCGCACATATAGATCATCAGCGTGACCGTATCCTTACCGCCGCCGATAAGCTTGGTGTATTTATCGCGCGCCTTGTTGGAAACGGTCGTCACGGCCGTTTCGGTCGAGGATGAGGAGGACACAATCTCTTCTGCAGAGTTGTCGGTCTCGTCATATGAGTCGGACAGGAACAGGTTCAGCAGGTCGTTTGAGTCAAACGACGTACCGCCCGTTGCACCGGTATTGCCGCCGGTCGAGCCGCTGCCGGACGAACCGCCGGAATACGGGTTGTCGTAGCCGTCGCCGTCCCAAGTGACGGAGGATTCTTCTCCGTAGTTGCCGAACAGCAGATCGAGAATCGACCGGCGCTCGCAGCCGCCGGTGCAGACCCGGAACAGCAGTACGATCGCGACGATGATTACGAGGATCGTAAGGATTCGCTTGAGGCCCGAGCCGCCGGAGCCAAGCAAAAGTCCGAGCAGTCCAAGAGAACTGCCGCCTGCACGGTTCTGGTTCGGGTTCTGCCCCTGCCCGTTTGGACGGGAAGTGTTCTTGCCGGAATAACCGTCCTTGCGTCCGACCGGACCGGATGTGTGGACCTGCTCGGTCTTTTTGACGGTGCCGGAACCGGAGACGGTCGTTTTTTTCCGTCCGCCGGAATTGGGTGTGTTGTTCATGGTAGACCTCTTTTCTTATGAATTCTGTTCGGGCGGCGGGAGCTTGGTCACGCGCGCACCGAGGTGGTTCGCCCATTTTTCCTGATACATGCTGAAATAGGAGATGTGCTTGCGGCTTCTGAGTCTGAGAAAGAAGGGGACGTATGCCCAGAGCAGCGACGGAAGGCCGATCACAGGCAGATACAACGGCCCGAGAATCAGCGATTGGATCGTATGCCCGTATTCGTGGACGAGGATGCGTGCCTCAAACGCGTTTCGGGCGTCCTCCGGCAAAGAGGCCGCGGTTTTGCCCAGGAACAGAAACATGCCGAGCGACATGCTCCCCGATCTGGGCCAGCGCGTCACATACGCCGTGCGGTAGCAAAAGTGTTCGCGCTTTCGATACAACAGCGTGAGCAGACCACCGAGCAGATTTTGCGGCAGGCCCCATGTCCATTGTACCAAGCCGTACAGCATTCGCCCCCGATCTTTTCCCATAATAACTCGCACTCGATCCTTTCCCATTATACAATTCATTATAACAAATTTCTCCGAAAAGGAAATAGTTTTTTTGCGGGAAATTTGCCAAAGCACTGTCCGGACTGCATTTCGATCGGTCGATGTCGGGGAATTTGGCTTGACAGCCGCCGAACGGTTTTGTATGATACGGGTATCACAAAGGAGGTTCGCATATGAAAGTTTTGCTTTTGAACGGAAGCCCGCATAAGAGCGGGTGCACCTTTGTTGCATTGCATGAAATGGAACAGGTGTTTGCGCAGGAGGGCATCGAGACCGAGCTCGTCCATGTCGGCAATCTGCCTGCGCGCGGATGCATTGCGTGCAATTATTGCGCAAAAAACGGCAAGTGCGTCCACAACGATATCGTCAACGATCTGGCAGGCAAGTTCGAAGAGGCGGACGGGCTTGTCGTCGGCAGTCCGGTTTATTACGCCGGACCGAACGCAACGTTGACGGCAATCCTCGACCGGCTGTTCTACAGCACGCATTTTTCCAAGGACCTCAAGGTCGGCGCGGCGGTTACCTCGTGCCGCAGAGGCGGCAACGAAACGACGTTCGATCGGTTGAACAAGTATTTCGTGATCTCCGGCATGCCGATTGCAGGCGGGCAGTATTGGAACGGCATTCACGGCAGGAACGCCGATGAGGCGCGGCAGGACGAGGAGGGTCTCCAGTCGATGCGGACGCTGGCACGGCAGATGGCTTTTTTGATGAAGTCGATTGCTCTCGGCAAGCAGACCTACGGCGCTCCCGAACGGGAGCCGCACCTCTTTACCAACTTTATTCGATAACGCAAAAAAACGCGGCGCCGTGGCGTCGCGTTTTGTATCGAAAAACTATGTCTTTGGCGCGGGACGCGTCCGGCGCCATGCAGTCAAGGCCGCTGCGGCAGAGCCGAGCGCAAACGAGAGCAAAGCGTCGGAAGCGAGCGTCCACGTTGCCCGAAAGCTGCCCAAGAACAGGGAAAAGAGCAGGGTCGAGAAACCTGTGAACAACACGCCCGCTATGCCGCCGAACAGCCATGCGCGATCCGATTCCGTGCGCCCGATCAGCCACCCCGCAAACGCCGCCGAAAGCACCTTGACGATTGCGTTCCCGATGGGGATCGCCTCATCCGGCAGCCATTCAAGGTACAGCAGCAGCGCAAACAGCAGCATCGCCGCCGTTGCCGCAGCGCCGGACAGCAGCACCGCCTTTAGCAGCGCCCATACGGGCAGTCCGTTTCGTTTCTTTTTTCGAGTCCCTTTCCGCATCTTGGCACCCTCCTTTGCTGAAAGTGTATGCGGAGATGCCAATCGATATGACGGGCGGGGACGTTTTCTGCTTGCATCTATACTTTTGCGGCAAGCGCGGTCAAAAATGCCTGCTCCATGGCGGCTTTGAGTGTTGTGTAGTTGTCGGAGGGCTGGGATTCAAAGAGCTTTTCGTCACCCATAAAGATCGACGGAACGTACCAATAATCATACTTGTCCGCCAGGGTCGGCTGCAGCGCTTCCTCGATCCAAGTGACGGGGACGGCGCGATACGCGGGGTTCTGCTCGGTCAGTTCGGTGATCGCGCGTTTGAGACTCAGGCAGTATGGGCAGTGCGACAGATACAGAATGGTCAGCGGCATGGGAATTCCTCCTTATCAGTTTATAAAATTATAAAACTCGTTTGATCGTTGCTTTGCTTACGCCAAGCAGGTCGCATAGGCAGTCCGTCAGCTTTTGATACGATTCCTCGGGCGTGCGGTCGCAGACGCGAGCAGAGAAATCTGCACCGAAAAACTGCTCCGGCGTGCTGTATTCGGCAACGCCCCAACCGTAGGGTTGACCGAAGCGGTCCCGCTGATACACAAAGTCTGAGATCAGAACATAGGTTTCGGCCTGCAGGCGCGAAAGGATCGTATCGAATCCCTTGCGACCGCCGCGTCCGTAATCGCCAAGCGCTTTTAATCGACTGGACAGCACCGGACCGTTTTCGGCAATCAGATCGTACAGATGCTTGTCCGTGCGAGGCGCTTCGCCGTTCTCATAGAGCGTTTCAAAGTCGTCCCCGCAGCGGCGGTAGTTCGCAAAGTCGATAAACAGATCGTGCCGGACGAAGGCAGCTTTGTGCAGAAAGAACTTGCCGTATGCGCAGCGCGCAGACTGAATCACCGGCCCCTTCCATTCCCAAACGCCATCTGTTCCGCTGTCAAACCATGCAACGGGATCGACATGCTCCTCAATCGAAAAGCCCGGAATCGAATTGCAAAACAGCGGGACAAAGCCAAACGTGTCGATTGCATCGATCAGATCTTGCTGTGTGCGGATCCAAAAATCAAACCTGCCTGCCATACCTACCTCCAACGTTTATCTTACCGCGCCCGCGGGATAATTGCAACGGTTTTTCCGGTGAAATGCCAGTTACGGCTTTTTGGAGACCATCTGCGCAAATCGGTGGAAAACTGCGGCAGGACCCGGTAAAATATACATAGATTTTACAAGAGCCGGAGGAATACAGATGAAACGGATTGACTGCAATACGGGGTGGACGGTACAGTGCACGACGCGAAACACACCTGCGGTTCCGGTGACGCTGCCGCATGACGCGATGCTGACCGAGCCGCGCACGGCCGAAAGCCGAGGAGAGGGCAATATCGGCTGGTTCCTCGGGGGAGATTATACATACCGGAAAACACTTTCCGTGCCGGAGCAGTGGAAGGATCAAACCGTGCTGTTGGAATGCGAGGGCGTGTATCAAAACGCGGAGGTGTTCCTGAACGGGGAAAAGCTTGCCGCGCGCCCGTACGGATATACAAACTTTTATGTACCGCTTTCGACGCATCTGCGCTGCGGCGCGGACAACGAGCTGACGGTTGTGGCGCACAACGACGACCATCCGAATTCGCGCTGGTATTCCGGCTCCGGCATGTACCGTCCCGCCTGGCTGTGGATCGGAGAGAAGGCGCACATTCCGGTGAACGGTGTGCGCGTTTGCACCGTTTCGCTCGATCCCGTCATCGTCGAGATCAATGTCGAGACCTCGGAGCCGGGAACCGTTCGTGTTGCGGTGATGGACGCTGACAGAACCGTATTGACACATGAGGCAAAGACCTCCGGCAATCGAATCAGCGTGCAGCTCCCGGTGCCGAATGCAAAGCTCTGGAGCGTGGAACACCCGCATTTATATACCCTGCGTGCAACATTTGGAAACGATACCGTCGATACGCCGTTCGGCATTCGGCTTTTGCGCTGGGACGCAACAAACGGCCTGACGCTGAACGGGCAGCGCGTGATTCTTCGCGGTGCATGCGTGCACCACGATAACGGGATCCTGGGCGCCTGCGCCTTTCCCGAGGCCGAGGAGCGCAAGGTGCGCATCCTGAAGGAGAACGGTTATAATGCGCTACGAAGCGCGCACAATCCCTGCTCCAAAGCGCTGCTGGATGCGTGTGACCGGCTCGGCATGCTTGTGATGGACGAGTATGTGGACGTATGGTATATTCATAAGACCGAGCACGACTACGCGACCCATCTTGCCGACTGGTGGCGGCGGGACCTGAAGGATCTTGTGGACAAGGATTTCAACCATCCGAGCGTTGTGCTGTATTCGACCGGCAACGAGGTGTCCGAAACGGCGCAGCCGCGCGGCATTCGTCTTGCGGGACAGTTTACGTCGTATCTGCATGAGCTGGACGAAACGCGTCCGGTGACCTGCGGCGTTAACATCTTTTTCAACTTTTTGTCCTCGATCGGCCTTGGCGTTTATACCGACGATAAGGCCAAGAAGGAGGCCGAGGCCGCAGCCGCCGCGCCAAAGGAAAAACCCGAAAAGAAAAAGCCCGTCGGCAGCGAGTTCTACAACATGCTGTCGCTGTTGATCGGCGACTGGTTCATGAAGGCCGGCGCAACGCTGCCGCCGTGCGACTGGAAAACGCGCGATGCATTTGCCGCAATGGACATCGCGGGATACAATTACGGAAATTTCCGCTACAAGCACGACCTTCGCGCTTATCCGAACCGCTTGATTCTCGGAAGCGAAACGTTGTGCAAGGACGCTTACGGGTTTTGGGAGATTGCGAAGGACAACCCGCGACTGATCGGCGATTTTGTTTGGCCGGGCTGGGATTACATCGGGGAGGTCAACACCGGCGCACCGGAGTTTGACGATTACAATACCGACGATGATCCGACGACGCGCCTGACCGGCAGCTGCGGACGCATCGATTTGACCGGAAAGCCGCGTGCCGAAGCCGCATATACCCGTGTTGCACTGGAACAGGCACAGGGACCGTTCCTCGCCGCGATTCCCGTATACGAGGAAAAGACTCCGCGCATCAACGGCTGGGGCCTGACCAAGGCGCTCGAAAGCTGGTCGTATCGTGGATCGGAAGGCAAGGAAGCGGCCGTTGAGGTGTACGCCCGTGCGCATACGGTGGCGTTGGAACTGAACGGAAGGCGCGTGGCTAAAAAGCGCGTTCCGCGGAACGATTGCCGCACGCTGTTTCGGATCCCGTACGAGAGCGGCGTGCTCACCGCGATCTCGTATGACCGAAGCGGAAGGGAAATCGGCCGCTGCACGCTGCGCTCGGCCGGGGAGCAGACGGAACTGAAGCTTCGGCCCGAAACAGATACGGTGCAGTCGGGCAAACTGGCCTTTGTGCGGCTGCAATACGAGGATCCGGACGGAATCTGGAAACCGACCGAGCGGCACATGCTGCACGTTGCGGTGACGGGCGGCACGTTGGTGGGACTGGGCAGCGCCGCACCGTATAAGAAGGGCGCATTCGGCGGCGATACGACCGAGACGTATTTCGGGGAAGCGCTTGCAGTCATTCGACCGGATGGCACGATGCCGTTGACGCTGACTGTATCGGATGAATCGCGTACCGTGACCGCCGTGATTCCTGTTCAGGCATAAAGGGAATTGCGGAACGGCATCAAGATTTGACACCGTTTCACTTGCAAAATACGGCAGATTCTTTTATAATATAGGTTGACAATGGGTTGTTACGGAGAAGGATGACTGGTTCGACGGAGCGGAGGAGAAGGCCGGTATGTATAGGATTGCAATTGTAGAGGATACGCAAAGTGATGCCGAGCTGCTCGGCACGTATCTGTCCTGTTACGCAAAAGAGCGCGGGATCGAGCTCAAACGTACGATGTTTACCGACGGAGACGCTTTTTTGACAAACTACGGCACGGGCTTTGATATTGTCCTGATGGACATTGAAATGCCGGGCATCGACGGCGTCGCAACCGCAAAAAAACTGCGCGAGCGCGACGAGAATGTGACGCTGTTTTTTGTGACCCATCTTGCCAACCATGCGCTTGACGGATACGAGGTTCGCGCGCTCGATTTCTTGGTCAAGCCGGTGGAATATCCGAATTTTTGCATCAAGCTTGATCGCGCGCTCGATTCGTGCGAGAAGAACCGTGCCCGCGAGGTGGCGATTCCGACGGTCGGCGGTGTACGCCGTGTTCGACTCGACCGACTGTATTACATTGAAGTCATGGACCATACGCTGGTGTTCCACATGCAGGACGGAGACCTTTCCGTCCGCGGATCGATCAAGGAGTGCGAGCGAAAGCTTGCACCGTACGATTTTGTGCGCTGCAACAACAGTTTCCTGGTCAACCTGCGCTACGTCAGCGAGCTTGACGGCAGCGATGTCCTGCTGGACGGCCACTGCATCCCTGTCGGCCGCACGAAGAAGAAAGAGTTTTTGCAGCGACTGGCTCAGTACCTCGGGGACACCGTGCTATGAGCGCCTTTCTGTCGCGGATGGCACAGGCCGTGATTCGTATGCTTTGCTCCTATCCGTTGCAGCTTCTGCTTGCGGGTCATCTGCTTGCCTATCCAACGTTTCGGAGAAAACGGTTTTTTGTATGGCGCGCAGTGCTTCTTACACTGCCGCTTCTGCTTGTGTATGACTTTTCGATTCAGATGTTTCCGCAGGGGATCGTGCTGGATCCGGGCATCGATCGCGTATTTTTGCTGCTGCCGTCTGCGTATCTGTTCGGCATGCTGCTTCTGTGTTACCGATGCACCGCACGGGAAGCGTTGTTTTCCTTAACCTGTGCGCACCCGATTCAGAACATTGTGTTCAACCTGGATTGGCTGATCCGCCTGTGGCTCGGGATCAAGGAAAACAGTATACAGGCGCTCCCGATCGTGTGGGGAGCAATGCTGCTCGTCTATGCGGCGGCGTATCTGCTGTTCCGGCCATGGATGCGGGACCGCGAAGGACACACGCTCCCGCGCTGGCGCGTGATCCAGAACGCGATCATCGTGATTCTGTATGTCATCTTCTTCAACCACCGCACGGCGGGATCGGAATGGGAAATCTATGTCTATTTTGCCTATATCTTTGCCGATCTGCTTGCCATCCTGATGCAGATCGGACTGCTGCATGAGACGGAGCTGAGCCTCAAATACGAGGTGATTGAGCAGCTGCTTGCATCCGAACAGAAAAAGCAGAAGATGACGACCGAGAATGTCGCATTGATCAATCGCAAGTGCCATGACCTCAAGTATCAGCTGGAAGGGTTGAAGCAGATGCAGTCCGAGTCGGAGCGCAGCGCGTATATCGGACAGATCGAAGATGCGGTGCTGTTCTATGAAAGCGCAGTCAAAACCGGCAACGAAACGCTCGATCTGATTCTTATGGAAAAGCTGCTCTACTGCCAGGCAAACGATATCAAGCTGACCTGTGTCTCCGACGGCGAGCGGCTGAATATTCTGGACACGATGGATCTTTATACCCTGTTCGGCAACGCGATCGACAATGCAATTGAGAGCGTCAGCCAGGAGGCAGACAAATCCAAGCGAATCATCAGTCTGCGGATCGGGACGAAGGGAAGCTTTCTTTCGATCCATATTGAAAACTACCTCGGTCACGAGGTACGGCTCAGGGACGGCCTTCCGCTGACTTCAAAAGAGGACACGGCGTATCACGGCTTCGGCGTGCTGTCGATCCGGCATACCGTCGAAAAGTATGACGGCACGATGAGCATTCGGACGGATCGGAACCTGTTCCGGCTGGATATTCTGATTCCGATCCCGTAAAAAGAAACCCGGGCGACTGTCTGGACCGTTCCCCGGGGAACGGACACGAAAAAAAGCACCCAATCGTAGAAATTCA
>JAUMVL010000043.1:0-4609 GCA_030530185.1 Clostridia bacterium
CTCGGCTATCGCAGCATGATCTTTTCGTGGGACGGCTATCGTGAGACGGATGCGGGGGAAGGCTTTGATCGCGCGCTTTGTACAAAGGACGATCCGCAAAAACCGGATCCGAGACTGGCGGACTCGACATTCCGAATTCTGACATCCGATGCGGCGTTGGTCGAGGGAACCAAGACGGCGTCCGGTTCTTTGCTGAAGCTTATTCGTCTTGGGGCAACAATCGTTTCGGCGCCGGATTATTTTGCGGAGATCTCGCATTTAAAGGAACGTGTCAGACAAGCGGAGATTGTTGTGACCTTCGAGAGCATGCATGGTATGATGCACCCGCACAGTCGCATCTATACGGTGTCGGAGCAGGAATTGCAGGATCCGGAGCTTTTATATCATATTTTTGAACGGAAGTTTGCGGCGCTCTGAACGGATCGCGAAGAAACGGATACACTAATCGTATGAATTCTTACCTTTGGAGGAAAACACCATGCGAACAGTTGATTTGATTGAAAAGAAGGTCGAGCACGGAGAACTGACGTCCGAGGAAATTGCCTTTTTAATTCGCGGCTTTTTGGACGGAACGGTACCGGATTATCAGATGGCGGCGATGCAGATGGCAATCGTATTCAACGGGATGACAGACCGAGAAGCGACGGATCTGACGATGGAAATGATGCATTCCGGCGACGTAGTCAATCTGTCCGAACTCAAAGGCGTCAAAGTTGATAAGCATTCTACAGGCGGCGTCGGCGACACGACAACGCTCGTCGTTGCACCCTTAATTGCGGCATGCGGCGGGACGGTTGCCAAAATGAGCGGTCGCGGCCTCGGACACACCGGCGGAACGCTTGACAAGCTTGAATCGATCCCGGGGACGCAGGTCGAGATTCCGCTGGATCGGTTCAAGCGAATCGTGAACGATCTCGGCGTTGCAGTGATCGGACAGTCCGGCGATTTGGATCCTGCCGACAAAAAAATGTATGCCTTGCGCGATGTGACCGCGACGGTTCGCAGCATTCCCTTGATTGCTTCGAGCATCATGTCGAAAAAGCTTGCAGCCGGTGCAGATGCGATCGTTCTCGATGTCAAGGTAGGCTCCGGTGCATTTATGCGTACGCTCGAAGAGGCGCAAAAGCTTTCCAAACTCATGGTGGAGATCGGCAGACGCGTCGGCCGTCGAGTTGTCGCGGTCATTACCGATATGAATCAGCCACTCGGTCTTGCCGTCGGCAATGCGCTGGAGGTACGGGAAGCGGTCGAGCTTCTTTCGGGAAGGATTCCGGAGGGGGATCCTTTGTATGAGGTCTGTATGCTGCTCGGCACATACATGCTGCTCTTATCCGATCTTGCCAAGGACAAGGAACAGGCTCGCAAAATGTTGCAGGAAGCGCTGCAAAGCGGGAGGGGCCTGAAAAAACTGCAGCAAATGATCACCGCACAGGGCGGAGATGCGTCGTATCTTTGTATGGAACGGATCGACGAGCTGTGCAGTGTGAAGGAAATCCGTCCGGTTTATCCCGAGCGAGAAGGCTATGTGACCGCAATGAATGCGGAGCGGATCGGAACGGCGGCTCAGATGCTTGGCGCTGGACGCGCGACAAAGGCCGATCGCATTGACCCGGCCGTTGGCCTTGTGATGAAAAAGCGGCTTGGTGACTCCATTCGAAAAGATGAGCCGCTATGTCTGATGTATCTCAATGATCTTTCCAGGGCGGACGCCGCAATTGCGGAGTTTTTAAGCGCGTTCACCATTTCCGATGAAAAGCCTGCCTACAGTCCGATGGTTTACGATGTGATAGGAGAGTAAGACTTGAAAAAGACGGAAGCATCCTCCCGCAAATCTCTGCTTGCAATTGACGGCAACAGCCTGATGTATCAGGCTTATTACGCGTTCTTCAAAGCAAATCTGACCACGCGCGACGGTTTTCCGACCGGCGCGCTGAAAGGCTTTTTGACGAAGCTGCTTGAGCTGTTGAAAACGGAACCGTCGCATGTTTTGGTTGCCTTTGACGTACATGCACCGACGTTTCGTCACGAGAAGTACAGCGACTATAAAGCGGGCCGTACGCCGCCGACCGAGGACTTACTCAAACAGCTTGCGGAGATTCGGACGCTGCTTCCCATGATGGGCATATCGGTCATCGAATGTCCGGGCTTTGAAGCCGATGATATCCTTGGAACGTTTTCGCGGATGGCGGAGGCGGCAGGAATGGAGACGATGATCGTAACCGGGGATCGTGATTCCTTCCAGCTGATCACTCCGCATACGAGTATCTATTACACCAAGGACAATACCCTGATCGGCGAGCAGGAGCTGAAAGATCGCTACGGGTTAATTCCCGATCGCATGCGTGATCTGAAAGCGTTGATGGGCGACGCTTCGGACAACATTCCGGGCATCGCGGGCGTCGGAGAAAAGACCGCGCTGAAACTGCTCGATACATACGGCGATTTGGATGGGGTATTGGCGCATGCGGATGAAATCAAAGGAAAGCTCGGTGAACGTGTCCGCGAAGGCATTGAAAATGCCCGTTTCTCGTACTGGCTCGGAACCATTGCGTGCAATGCGCCGGTGAAGGAAACGCTGGATGATTGCAGGTTCTCGTTTGAAAACACCGCAGGTGTGCGGGCGAGACTTATGGAGTTGGAGCTCGTTTCGATTGCAAACCGTCTGCCCGAAGCTGCCGACACACATGCGGCAATCGAAACCACTGTTTTCGCAGAGGTTGTTTCCGTCACAGACGCGGAGATGCTTCAATCCGTTTTGAACGATCATGCGAAGGCAAAGGAGATTGCAATCCTTTCGGAGCCGTCACTCTGCTTTGCATTTGACGAGAAGACCGCCTATGTCCTCTCGGCGGGCGAAACGCTGTTTGATATCGCCATGGACGAATCGATAGCCTATGGCTTGCTGCATGACTGGATTGCAGCACACCGGGTTTCCATCCTTGCGTATGAGGGAAAGAATCTGCTGCATAAGATGAACGAGACAGATCGGGTATTGCCCACGATCTGCTTTGATGCAAAGATTGCCGATTATCTGCTGCAAAGCAACCGACCGAGCGAATCCTATGCCGCATTCTGCGCTGCATATCTGAAAACGGAGCATCCAACTGCCGCCTGCCTGTTCGCCGTACGCGAGCAAATGGAAAGGCAGATCTCGGATGCCGGAATGGACCGTCTGTATCGAGAGATGGAACTGCCGCTGCAGCTTGTGTTGTTCGATATGGAGCGGACCGGTGTTCGCGTCAACGACAGCGAACTGCAAAATTTGCATCAAAGATTCCATTCGGACGCAGAGGTTCTTGAGCAAAGAATTTATGAGCGCGCAGGAGAGCAATTCAGTATTCTGTCGACCAAACAGCTTGGCAGAATTCTGTTTGAGAAACTCGGCCTTCCTGCGCAGAAAAAGACCAAAACCGGCTATTCCACCGATGCGGAAGCGCTGGAAGCGATCGCGGGACTCGATCCGATCGTGTCGGATGTCCTTCAATATCGGTTTTTGACAAAATTGGACAGTACCTTTGCCGAGGGGCTTCTAAAGCAGCAGAGCGCGGACGGACGGATTCATACTCGTTTTATGCAATGCGTGACGGCAACGGGCCGCATTTCAAGCATGGAACCGAATCTGCAGAATATTCCGGTGCGCACGCCGGAGGGGCGCGAGATTCGCAAAGCATTCGTGCCAAGCGAAGGGAATGTTTTCGTCGGCGCCGACTATTCGCAGATCGAATTGCGTCTGCTTGCCCATATCAGCGGGGATCCGGCTTTTATCAATGCGTTCAATTCCGGTGAAGACATTCACGCGCGTACTGCGGCGGAGGTGTTCCATTTGCCGCTTGAACAGGTTACAAGTGAGCAGCGCAGTGCAGCCAAGGCCGTCAATTTTGGGATCGTTTACGGGATTTCCGATTTCGGACTTGCAAAAAACCTCGGCGTTGGTGTTAAGACGGCCTCGGCCTATATTCACCGGTACTTTGAACGGTATCCGCAGGTAGAAAGCTACTTGAAACGAAGCGTGGAGGACGGCAAGGCAAATGGCTATGCGGTTACCTTGTTTGGTCGCAGAAGACCGCTTCCGGAGCTGAAGAGCAGCAATTATAATGTTCGTCAATTCGGAGAACGTGTTGCGATGAATATGCCGATTCAGGGCAGCGCGGCCGATATCATCAAGCTTGCGATGATCGCCGTTGATCGGGAGCTTGCAAAAAACGGGCTGAAAGCCAGACTGGTGCTGCAGATTCACGACGAATTGATTGTCGATGCGCCGCAGAAGGAGGCGGAGCAGGTGGCAAAGCTGATGCAGGAATGCATGGAGCAGGTGACAGCGCTCAAGGTTCGGTTGATTGCAGAGGCAAAAATCGGAAAGAGCTGGTACGAGACAAAATGAATGGAACCATGGTGATCGGTTTAACCGGCGGAATCGGATCGGGGAAAAGCACGGCGGCAGACTGCTTTCGAGCCTTTGGCATTCCCGTTTTGGATGCCGATCTCTATTCTCGCAGCGCTTTGCAGCCGAATACGCCTTGTTTTGTCAAAACCGTTGCGCTGTTTGGAACAAAGTGCCTTTTGCCGGATGGAACTGTGGACCGTCGTTTCATCGCGACCCGGATTTTTT
>JAUMVL010000043.1:4619-11686 GCA_030530185.1 Clostridia bacterium
GTGATGCGGGAACAATTGAATGGAATCATTCACCCGTACGTGCTGAGATGCCTGCGGGAAGAGACTGCCGGCAGCTCCGCCAAGCGCATCATCTGGGAAGTTCCGCTGTTGTTTGAAAGCGGATTCGATCGTTATTGTGCGCGAACGGTCGCTGTTTTATGCGCGGAGGAGATCCGCACCGAGCGGATCTGTCTGCGCAATCATACCACAAAGGAACAGGCGCTATCCCGTATTCGAGCACAGATGACCGATGCGGAACGTGCCGCTCGCGCAGACGATGTGCTGTATAATGAGGGAAGCGTGCAGGCGCTAAGGTATGCGGTTGCTAAGCTTGTGAAAACATGGGAGGAGCTTGGATGACCAAAAAACAAAAGATGATTCTATGGATCGGCGTCGGCATTGCGGGCTTTCTGCTGCTTGTGATTTTGATCGGCGGAATCCTTATCCCGACTGTTTTGAAATCCTATTTCAAATTGGAGCATCGGGACTGGATCGAGCAGTACAGCAACGCATATGAGGTTGACCCGTATCTTGTCAGTGCAGTAATTTTTTGTGAGAGCAAATACCGTCCCGATGCGATAAGCCGTGCGGGGGCGCGCGGGTTGATGCAGATTATGCCGGCAACCGGCGCCGAGATTGCAGAAGCGCTCGGGGAGGCATACGATCCGGATCAATTGTTCGATCCGGAAACTTCCATTCGCTATGGAACGTATTACCTTCGGATGCAGCTCGACCGGTTCGACAACAATCCGGCGGTCGTCCTCGCAGCGTACAATGCAGGCCCGCATCGCGCGGAGCAATGGGTCGCCGATTACGGGTTGGACAGCAGAGGACATATCTGCTATATTCCGTTCCAAGAAACCGATCACTATGTTGATAAAGTGCTTGGTGCACAGAAAGTATATGAGGCGCTCTACCGGAATGCTTTTTCCGCCGGAGCGGAGGAGGAGTGAACAATGTGGGTTTTGTGGACTTCACTGATCGTAATCTTACTGGATCAGGCTTCCAAATATGCAATCTATTACGGCCATGTGGTCGGAACGCTCGGGTATACCGGAGCGCCGACGGATTTGGCCGCATTGAAAGCTTTTTTGGCAACGGTAGCCAATCGAAACGCGATTCCGCAGGACGGGAATTTCCTGGTGCTCAGTTTTACGGCAAACGATGCGGCCTTGTTCGGGATCGGGAACGGTACGGCGTGGGCGGCACGGCTGCTGGCGGCGCTGACGTCGGTCTTTTTATTCCTGCTTTTGTTCTTTGCTGTCCGGACGGCAAAGAAACTGAGCCGGTACAGCGCGATTACGTTCGGACTTTTGATCGGCGGCTCGATCGGAAATCTGTTCGATCGAATCGCATTCGGCTATGTGCGCGATATGATCTACGCGAAATTCATTGATTTTCCGATCTTCAATATTGCGGATTCTGCTATTTGCATCGCAATCGGACTGTTGATTCTCGAAACGCTTCTGATCAAGCGAGACGGATTGTTTGATGCCATTGAAGACGATGTGCGCTACCTGTTCCATTTGCCGACACGGCAGGAAGCGGAGGCGGAGGAAAAAGCGCGAAAGGCGAAGCATTTATCCCGCTTCGAGGAAGAGATTCCGGACGATGAGCCGAAGGAAGAACCGCCTTTGGAGCCGGTCGAACCGGATTCCGATACGGACGAGCCATGAATACAGAAACCATCGCTTTCATTGCGGAAGAAGACGCTGCGCGTGCGGATGCGTTCCTTGCAGCAAATATGGAAGCAACCCGTTCCCAGATTCAAAAGTGGATCAAGGATGGCGGCTTGACGGTTAACAGCAGGCAAGCAAAGGCGAATACGTCTGTTAAAGCTGGGGATACGTTGGTTCTGCACGTGCCGATTTTAGAGCAGACCGAGATTGTTCCGCAGAACATCCCGCTGCAAATCGTGTATGAGGATGCCGACCTTTGCGTGATTCAAAAACCGAAAGGGTTGGTCGTTCATCCGGCTCCCGGGAATCCGGACGGCACGCTTGTGAATGCGCTTTTGTATCATTTTGAACAGCTCAGCCGCGTCGGCGGAGCAGACCGCCCGGGCATCGTACATCGGATTGATAAGGATACTTCCGGTTTGTTGGTCGTTTCAAAGAATGATACGGCGCATGAACGATTGGCTGCACAGTTTGCCGACCATTCGGCGCATCGCAGCTATGTCTGTCTTGTGCATGGAAACCTGAAGGAGGATCAGGGAACGATCGACGCACCGATCGGGCGACATCCGACAGATCGCAAGCGCATGGCGGTTGTCGCCAATGGCAGAAGAGCCGTGACGCATTGGAAGGTGCTTGCGCGATACGGCGATGCAACGTTCCTGCAGGTTGAATTGGAGACCGGCCGGACGCATCAGATCCGCGTTCATATGGCATACTGCAAGCATCCGATTCTCGGCGATCCGTTGTACGGTTCGATTTCCCCGAAGCTCGGACTGTATTCTCAGGCGCTGCATGGGTATCGCTTGACGTTCGTGCATCCGAGCACGGGAGAACAGATGACCTTTTATGCACCGCTGCCCGATGACTTTTTAACGGCGTTAAAACGTCTGTCACCCGACGGGAATTTACCTGAATGGTCGATGGAAGGAGAAGCCATATGAGATTGTTTTGGAAAAAAGGAATTGCAGCTTTCTTGAGCTTGCTGATGATTGCATCGTCAGTCGGGTGCTCGTATGCTGTGCTTGGCTGCACGGCTTATAGCTGCGCATCCTGTACACCGGATGAAATCAAGGAGCAGGTAGCCGATACGATCAAGGAGGAGATCTCAGTCGTCGTACCGCAGATCGGGGATGTTTTGCAGCAGCCTACGGAGACTGCCGTACCGCATCAGAAGGAAGAGGGAACAACCGCAGCGAATGAAGCGTTTTTGTCTCTCGATCGGGAACTGTTTACGTGGTATGTCACAAGTGATGTTGTAACGCTCGATCAGTACTGCTATCGGCCCGAAAACTTCGGAATTGATCGGTCTTCGGTTCCTGTTACACTCGGAGACTTTTCCGAAGAAGCGCAGAACGAATGGATTGCTGATTGCAGAAACCAGCTGGAACGTCTTAAAAAGATGGATGCCGAGAATCTCGGTGAGCAGAATCGATTCGCATATGACAACTATGTCCGGTACTTTGAAAACGAAATTGCCTATGACGGCCTGTTCTATTATTACGAACCGCTGGATGAATACGTCGGCCTTCATCTGAACTTGCCGCTGACGTTCGGCTTGTATGAGTTTCGGGACATTACGGATGTGGAAAATTATCTTGTCCTGCTTGCGGACGTGCCGCGGTATTTCGATCAGGTTTTGCAGTTTGAAAAAAAGCGTGCAGAGCTTGGCATCTTCATGACGGAAACCATGCTTGATTCCGTGCTGAATGATTTGGATCAGGTGATCGCATCCCGTTCGTCCAACTACTTATATTCCACGATTCGTGAAGCACTTGACGATGTTTCCTGGCTGGATAACGTGCAGCGCGAGGCGTATTACGAAAAGAACGATGCATTGGTCGCAGGCGCGTTTACCGATGCCTATGCATCGCTTCGCAACGGGCTTGAGGAGCTGCGTCCGTATTGCAGAAAATTCGTTGGCGCGAAGGAGCTTGATGAAAAATCCGCACAATACTTCGCTTTGAAGTTTCGGACAGAATCCGGCAGTGATCTGTCGATTCCCGATGCGATTGATTTTTTGGAGCATACCTCCGAGGATTTATACTATGCGCTGATGGCAGCTTATCATCAATCCTCGCAAAAGGAGATTCGAATGACCACGGGCACGGTGGCAGGGGATGAACGTTATCTGAAAACGTTGATTACGGACATCGTTCCGCCAATGCCGAACGTCAAAGTCACATATCACAACATTCCGCCGGAGCTGCAGGATGGCTTCAGCCCCGCGGCATATCTGATTCCGGCGAGCGATCACTACACGGAGAACACGGTCCTGATCAATCCGGCTGTGGAAACGGATCTGATGACACTGGCGCACGAGGGCTACCCCGGACACATGTTCCAGTATACATATCAGTTCGATCTTGGGACTATACCGCTGTTCCAAATGACGATTGAACCGATCGGTTACGCGGAAGGCTGGGCCAAAAACGCGGAATACAGCATCGCCAAACGCGCCGATATGTTTGGCGCGGCCGATTGCTGCGCAGATGTCTTGAACGACAACCTGACCTATTTGATCGTTGCAATGTGCTCGCTCAAGGTCAACGGGCAGGGCTGTTCAAAGACGGATATGATCAAGTATCTTGAGGAATGGGGACTGGATGAATCGGCGGATCTGATTTACGAGATGGCCGTGAATATGCCGATCTACTATTTCAAGTACGTCATGGGCTTTAGTCAACAGTTTGAATTGACCGAGAATTGCCGGGAGCTTTTTGATTTCCGCGATAAGGATTTCTATGCGGAATATCTGTCCTGGGGACCGACGTATTTTGATTTGCTCGAACCGAAGATGCTCGATTGGGCAACCCGCAATGCGGCAAAATAATCTGCGCGGAAAAGAACGAAATCGTGCTTGACAAGCGTCGATTTTGTGATACAATCGAACAAAAGACTGTGAAAAAGAGGAGTACGGTGTCGTATCCGGCAGAGAGACCGTTCCATGGCTGAAAGAACGGTTCGGGCGTATGATTCCGGAAGGTCGCTTTGGAGTCGGTGCAATGAACTCAAGTAGTTGTATTCGCGTCGCTGCGTTATCGGCGTTGAGAGAAACGAACGATTCCCGTTCGTTTAACAAAGGTGGTACCGCGAACGTTCCATTCGTCCTTTGACGGATGGAACTTTTATTATTCAAAAGACGGAGGATGTGCACATGAGAGAAGAGATGCCCAAAACCTACGATCATGCGTCGGTGGAGCAGGCATGGTACGAAAAATGGGAGAAGAATGGATATTTCCATGCCGTCCCGAATCCCGATAAAACACCTTATACGATCGTGATTCCGCCTCCCAATATCACGGGAAAACTGCACATGGGTCACGCGATGGATAATACGTTGCAGGATACGCTGATTCGTTACAAACGCATGAGCGGTTATGAAACCCTTTGGATGCCCGGTACCGACCATGCGTCGATCGCGACGGAGGTCAAGATCGTTGAGCAGATGGCAAAGGAAGGAATCGATAAGCGGGATATCGGCCGCGAAAAGTTCCTCGAGCGCGCATGGGCATGGCGGAATCAGTACGGCTCCACGATCGTGAAGCAGCTTCGCAAAATGGGTTCGTCCTGCGACTGGGAGCGCGAACGCTTTACGATGGACGACGGATGCAACCGCGCTGTAGTCAAGGTGTTTAAGCGCCTTTACGATAAGGGCCTGATCTATCGAGGTGACCGTATCATCAACTGGTGTCCGTCCTGCAAGACGGCGCTGTCCGATGCGGAGGTGGAGTATGAGGAGCAGGCGTCGCATCTGTGGCATATTCGCTACGATGCGCCGGACAAGTCGTATTCGATCACCGTCGCCACAACGCGCCCCGAAACCATGCTCGGCGATACGGCCATTGCCGTCAACCCGAACGATCCGCGCTATACGGACGTCATCGGAAAGACCGTTGTGATCCCGGTTGTCGGACGAGAGATTCCGATCGTCGGCGACGACTACTGCGAAATGGACTTCGGCACCGGCGCGGTCAAGATCACGCCGGGTCACGATCCGAACGACTTCGAGGTCGGTGTTCGCTGCAACCTGCCGGTGATTTGCGTCTTTACCGACGACGGCCATATCAACGAACTCGGCGGAAAATTTGCCGGGATGGACCGTTTCGAATGCAGAAAAGCATTGTGTGATGAGCTTGTCGCAACGGGCAATATGGTCAAGATCGAGGATTATACACACAACGTCGGCACCTGCTATCGCTGCCACACGACGATCGAGACGCTCGTTTCCAAACAATGGTTTGTCAGCATGAAGGAGCTTGCCCAGCCTGCGATCGAAGCCGTTCGCAGCGGCGCGGTGCGCTTTGTGCCGGATCGGTTTTCCAAAACGTATTTCAATTGGATGGAAAATATCCGCGACTGGTGCATCTCCCGTCAGCTCTGGTGGGGGCATCGAATCCCGGCTTACTATTGCGACGCCTGCGGAGAGATGACCGTTTCCGAAACGGCTCCGGCATGCTGCCCCAAGTGCGGCGCCCCCGTTCATCAGGATGAGGATGTGCTCGATACCTGGTTCTCTTCCGGCATGTGGCCGTTTTCGACACTCGGATATCCGGACGATACGCCTGAGCTGAAGTACTTCTATCCGACGAATACGCTTTGCACGGGCTATGATATCATCTTTTTCTGGGTCGCGCGTATGATCGTATTCGGCTGCGAAGTAATGGGCAAGCCGCCGTTTGATACGGTTTATATCCATGGCCTCGTCCGCGACTCGCAGGGTCGCAAGATGAGCAAATCGCTCGGCAACGGCATCGATCCGCTCGATGTGATCGAGAAGTACGGCGCCGATCCACTGCGGTTTTCCCTGGTTACGGGTAACGCAGCCGGAAACGATATGCGCTTCTATTGGGAAAAGGTGGAGTCTGCGCGCAACTTCTGCAATAAGGTCTACAACGCATCCCGGTTTGTGCTGATGAACCTTGATGAAAAGGCGAACGATGCATTTGAACCGAGTAAGCTGTCGCTTGCCGATAAGTGGATTCTGACCAAATTGAATACGACGATCGGCGAGGTGACCAAAAACCTCGATGCGTTTGAGCTGAACATTGCCGCGGAAAAGATCTATGACTTTATCTGGGGCAGCTTCTGCGATTGGTACATTGAGATGGCAAAATCCTCTCTGTACAGCGAGAATGCCGAGGAAAAACAACGTGTGTCAGCAGTCCTTTTGAAGGTGCTGTCGACGTCGATGCAGCTGCTGCATCCGTTTATGCCGTTCATTACGGAGGAGCTGTATCAGCGCCTGCCGAATCATGCGGAAACGATTATGCTGACGTCTTGGCCGAAACAGGAGGATATTCCGTCGTTTGAATCCGAGGCGGCGGCGATGGAGTCGCTGATGGATGTTGTCCGGGCCATTCGAAACCTGCGTGCCGAACGTAAGGTACC
>JAUMVL010000304.1 GCA_030530185.1 Clostridia bacterium
GAAAGCGTCTGCGTTTAAAGCAGCAGTATTTCCTGTCTTCCGCGAGCCTGCAAGACATTCTCTATCGCTATAAGCGCGAGAATCGTCCGATCCGCGACTTCCATAAGTATGTTACGATCCAGCTCAACGATACGCATCCTACGGTTTCGATCCCTGAGCTGATCCGACTTTTGATGCGTGAAGGACTTTCCTTTGAGGAAGCATTTGATACCGCACAGAAGACGTTCTGCTACACGAACCATACGGTCATGATCGAAGCGCTCGAAAAGTGGAATGTCGATCTGTTCCGGGATCTGCTGCCGGATATCTTCAATATCATCTATGACATCAACGCCAAGCTCTGCGGTGAACTGATGGCCAAGGGAATGGACTGTGAGCCGTATGCGATCGTGTCCAACAACGTGATCCGTATGGCGAACCTTGCGGTCTACGGGTCGAGCTATGTCAATGGCGTCGCCGAGATCCACACGCAGATTCTGAAGGACGACGTGCTGCATCCGTGGTATATGCTCTATCCCGAACGGTTCCAGAACAAGACGAACGGCATCACCCAGCGGCGCTGGCTTGGCGTTTGCAACCCCGAGCTTGCAAACTATATTACCGAACGCGTGGGGGACGGCTGGTTGAAAGACCTTTCACTGGTTTCCGGACTCAAGGAGCATATGACCGACAAGGACATCGAAGAATTCCTTGCGATCAAAACGGAGAAGAAAAAGCAGCTGCGCAAGATCATCCTCGATCGTGAGGGCGTCGATCTGCCCGAATCGTTTGCGTTCGACGTGCAGGTCAAGCGCATGCATGAATACAAGCGTCAGATTCTGAACGCATTTGCGATTCTCGATATCTATTTCGGCATCAAGGACGGACGGCTCAAGAACTTCACGCCGACCGCATTTGTGTTCGGCGCCAAGGCCGCTCCGGGCTATATCCGTGCCAAGGCGATCATCAAGTTCATCAATGAGATCGCCAGAAAGATCAATGCCGATCCGGATATGAAGGATCAGATGCGCGTCGTGTTCGTACAGAACTATAACTGCTCCTATGCCGAACACATCATCCCGGCGGCGGATATTTCCGAACAGATTTCTCCGGCCGGCACCGAAGCCTCCGGCACCGGCAATATGAAGCTGATGCTCAACGGCGCAGTCACACTCGGTACATTCGACGGTGCGAACATTGAGATCGTCGAGCAGGCGGGTCTCGAGAACAACTATATCTTCGGTCACAGCGTGCAGGACCTCAATGCGCTGCGCGATCATTACAATCCGAAGGTGATCTATGACTATGAGCCGCGCGTGCGCCGCGTCCTCGATACGCTCGTGGACGGCACGTTCGACGACAACGGTACCGGCGTGCTTGCCGATCTGCACCGCTCGCTGCTGTTTGGCAACGGTTGGCAGAAGCCGGATTACTACTTCGTTCTGCAGGAGCTGCTCCCGTACATCGACACTAAGACGCGCGCCCTGTATGACTATCAGGATCGGCTTGCATTCGGCAGAAAGTGCCTGATGAATACCGCATCGGCCGGCAAGTTCAGTTCTGACCGCTCGATCGGCCAGTATGCCGAAGAGATCTGGCATATCGAGCCGCTCAACGCCGAGGAATCAATCAAATTATTCTGACAAGGGATTCAAAAGGGCTGCAAGATGCAGCCCTTTTGTTATTTCGATTCATCCTTACCGAGATATTCCACCGTGCAGGTTCCCTCCTTGTTCGAAATGCGCACGCGATGTACTTCACCGAAGCGAACGGGGATCCGGACGGCCCCAACCTCGACCATTCCCGTCACCGTCATATCCGGCTTTTCCGGCTCCGTCCGTATATAAAAATCAAACGTCATCTCATCAAACATCGCGTCGTTTGGGAAGTCCTCGCGCAAAAAAT
>JAUMVL010000305.1 GCA_030530185.1 Clostridia bacterium
CGCCGTTGCCGATTGCGAAGTAGTAATCGCCTGCATCGAGTACCCATGCGCCCTGCGTGCCGTCGGCCTTGACCGCGGTCTCGTCATAGGACGCTGCATACTTGGCGTCGAACGTAACGGTGACCTCCTCGGATGCACCGGGCTGGAGCACCTGCGTCTTGCCGAAGCCGATCAGCTGGATCGCCGCCTTCTCGAGACCGCCCGCAATGTACGGAGCCTGCACATACAGCTGGACAACGCTCTTGCCCGCGACATCACCGGTGTTGGTGACCTTCACAACTGCCTTGCTCTCGCCGCCGATGTTGAACTCGACGCTCTCGAGCACCTGTTCAAACGTGGTATAGGACTTGCCGTAGCCGAACGGATAAGCAACTTCTTCGGCATAGTTCCAATCGCCGGTGGAGGCGAACACGCCTGCGGCGGAGGTTGCGTTGCCCTGGTTCAGGACCGCATCCTCATAACGGGTCTCGTAATACTTGTAACCGACATAAATGCCTTCGGTTTCGACGATATACCAGTTGCCCTTGTCGTTGCCGGGGTCGATGCCCTCGTTGGTATAGAAGAACAGACCGAAGTTCTGCATGGCCGGTGCGGAGATCGAGTTCGTCGCATAGGTATCCGCGATATGGCCGGACGGGTTGACGTTGCCCGCGAGGACATCCGCTACGCCGTAGAAGCCGTATGCGCCTGGAAGACCTGCCCAGACGATTGCGCCGATGCCGTCATCCTGCTTGAGCTCGTCGATTTCCATCGTGACATCGGAGTTCAAAACCACGATGATCTTGCCGTTGGAATTCTGCTTGGCCAGCTCGATCATCGCCTTTTCATTGGCGGAGAGGCCGAGCGGACGGTCGAACGTATCGCCGTTCGGATCCTTCATCGTCAGCGCATAGTCGCTTGCTTCGGAGCTGTCACGGGACAGGAACACGATTGCCGTGGTGTCCTTGGCCGCATCCAGAGCCGCCTGCGTGTACTGATCCGCGGGCAGTTCGCCGATGATGTAGTCGGTCGCGGTTTCAAACATCGGCCAGAACACCGGGATCAGAGAGTGGCCCGGGACTTCCTGTCCGAAGAATGCCGCCTTGCGATAGAACGGCTTGGCTGCATCGCTGTTGTAGAGATTGAGCATCTCATCGTTGAGTGCAAAGCCGCGCTCTTTCATCGCATCGATCAGGGTGATTGTCTTCTGGCCCGCCTCATAGTTGACGGAAACCGTGGAACCGATCAAGCCGCCGAACGTCGGGGCAATGCTGTTGAGGCCCCAGATCGTGACCTTGTCGGTTGCCTTGTTCAGAGGCAGCACGCCATTGTTCTTGAACAGAACGGTACCTTCCTGGGAGATTTCCTCCGCCAAGGCGTTCTTCGCATCAACCATATCCTTCAGAGAGGTATAGTCCGACTTGAAGTAGATGCCGTCGCCCTTGCTTTCGCCGGTCTTTTCCATCTTGTAGCTGGTGGTTCCGAGGAAGGAATTCACCTTGCTTGCGTTTGCCTGTGCGATACTCGTGGCGAACAGCGACAATACAAAGATCGACGCCAAGACGACCGCGAGACCGCGTTTCAAGCCTGTTTTCTTGCCTTTCATGTTCTCCTCCTTTTTCCTTTGTGACTCCTCATGGGATTTCGTCCGAAGGGGACCGCTCGACCCGTTGCAACAGCAAAACGGGCGCACTTTCCCGCTCGAATTTACACGTTTTACATCTTATCACACAGCCTGTGAAAAGTACAGAAACCTGTCGCGGATGGCGTGAATTTCAGCGTAAATGGTATGTAAAGCAAACGTGTCCGGAAAACGAGTTTTGGAGTGGAAAAAGCGGCCGTCACAAGACTGGACTAACCCCTGAAAAACGGACATTGGAAAAAAGAGCCCCCTGTCGTAGAAT
>JAUMVL010000306.1 GCA_030530185.1 Clostridia bacterium
AAGGACAAATCAAATGATGGCATCATTGGATGAAGCAAAACGGATCCATTTTGTCGGCATCGGCGGATGCAGCATGAGCGGTATCGCCCGGATTCTGAACCAGCAGGGACACGTTGTTACTGGCAGCGATCGTGAGCCGACGCAGTTCACCGGAAACCTGGAGAAGGAAGGCATTACGGTCTATTATGGACACAAGGCGGAGCAGGCGGAGGGGGCAGACCTTCTCGTATACAGCGCAGCCATTAAGCCGGAGAATGTCGAGCGTATCTATGCGAGGGAGCATGGGATTCCCGAGATGGAGCGCAGCGTTGCACTGGGGCAGCTTTCGGAACGCTTCCACAACGTCGTTGCCGTAGCGGGTTGCCATGGCAAAACGACGATCACTTCGATGCTCGCTTTTTTGAACGAGCAAGCGAATCTCGGAGCGACACTGCATGTCGGCGGCTATGTCGATTTGCTCGACGGCGGCGTGCATCTTGGCACCGAAGACCTGTTCATCACCGAGGCATGCGAATATGTTCGCAGTTTTCTCACGCTTCGGCCGACGATCGCTATCGTCAACAACATCGACAATGATCATCTCGATTGCTACGGAGATATCGAACATATCATTGCCGCATTCGATCAGTTCTGTCACCTGGTACCCAAGGATGGCCTGATTCTCGGCTGCATCGACGACGCAAAGGTAGAAGCACTGCTGCCGACGCTGAACCGTCCGTATCACACATATGGCCTTGCGCGCGGCGATTATCATGCGGACCATATCGACTATGATGAAAATGGTTATCCTTCCTTCGACCTGATCGACAAGGATCGGTTCATAGGCCGTGTATCGCTTTCCGTCCCGGGCGAGCACAACATCATCAATGCGATCGCAGTCTATGCTGTTGCAAAACAGTTGAAGGTCGCGTTTGCCGATTACGCAGCGGCGATGCATCGGTTTGTCAATACCAAGCGCCGTTTTGAATTGCTTGGCGAGAAGAACGGCGTCAAAGTGTATCATGATTACGGTCATCATCCGAACGAAATCGCAGCTACGCTCCAGGCGGCAACGCGCGTCCCGCATAAGCGGATTTTCTGCGTATTCCAGTGCAACAGTTATACGCGTGCAAGGACTTTGTTCTGCGAGAATGTCACATGCTTCCGCAATGCCGACGAAGTCCTCGTTCCAAACATCTATCCGGGCAGAGAGGTAGATACCGGAATCGTTCATGCGCGCGATATGGTTGACGGAATCAACCGTGCGTCGCATAACGCAAAGTATCTTGCAACGTTCGAGGAGATTGCAGATTATCTCGATACGCATGCAACGCCCGGCGATATTGTGATTACCGTCGGAAGCGGTGACGTATACCGTCAGTCGCAAAAGCTCCTGTAAGCCAGTTATTCCTTGCAAACGCGGCCCCAAACGGGCCGCGTTTCTTATAGTCTGCGTTATAATTCACTTAATATATATGAAAAAATATAAGCATAAAGAAATAAAATATTAAACGCTTTGCTCATCCCTCGTATCGACGTAATTCTTTTGCAATGGAATCCGTGCTGATTCCGTTCAAACGCATCCGGACACGTTCGGCGAGGGTAAACAGAAATGCGGAATTGGAGGGCGTCGGTTTGTTGTCCCGCGTCGTATAGCCGAAAAAAGCATCCAGAGCATTGAGGTCGGCTCGCATCCAAGCGACTTCAATTGCATGACGCATTGCATGTTCCACGATGGAAACATTCGTTCCGGTCGCTTTGGCTACGGCGGGATACAGCTCGTACATAATTCGGATATCGGCTGCGGCATCGGATTTCAGCAGATACATGGCACCGTGACGCAGCATTTCAAATCCCTGCAGATGCGGCGATACGCCGAGCGTCAACAGCATGTCG
>JAUMVL010000307.1 GCA_030530185.1 Clostridia bacterium
GAAGAGCCCGCGCGTCGTGGCCGCAAGGCGGCGTTCGATGACGACGACGAGGACGACGAGTACGAGGAACCCGCGCGTCGCGGCCGTAAGGCAGCGTTCGATGACGACGACGATGAGGATGACGAGGAAGACGAATAACGGTATCTTTGCTATGGCTGCCTGAATGGGCAGCCTTTTTTGTATACTCGCTTCCAAATAGTAGAAAAAACGCCTGAAAAGATTTATCCAAGGGGAAGATTTTACTCGATTCAGACATTTATTCGGTGTTTATTCATCCTTTTATTACAACTTTGACACATTTATGTGTATAATGATAAATAGAAGAACCATGGGGAGGACAACATGAACGATCCGAAATCCATATTGGATGAATTGAAGAAGGCCGTTGTCGGAAAGGACAACGTTTTGATTATGGCGTTGCTTGCGATTTTGGCACGCGGACACATTCTGCTGGAGGATATTCCGGGCGTCGGCAAGACGACCATGGCGCTCGCGTTCAGCAAGTCGCTCGGTCTGCAATATAACCGTGTCCAGTTTACACCGGATGTTCTGCCGTCGGACATCGTGGGGTTTTCATTGTACGATAAGGCAACCGGACAGATGGTCTATCAGCCCGGCGCAATCCTCTGCAATCTGTTCCTGGCTGACGAGCTGAACCGTGCAACGAGCCGAACCCAGTCGGCTCTGCTCGAGGCAATGGAGGAGGGCAATGTCACGGTTGACGGCGTGACGCATCCGGTTCCCGATCCGTTCGTCGTCATCGCCACGCAAAACCCAGTCGGCGCATCCGGCACGCAGCTGCTGCCTGATTCGCAGCTCGACCGGTTTATGGTCAAGCTTTCGATGGGGTATCCGCGTCCCTCGGATGAGCTGGAGCTGCTGTCCCGGAAACAGAAGGGCAATCCGCTCGACAACGTGCGCTGCATCGCCGACCGAAACGGCCTTGCACAGATTCGGGACGTTGTTGAGCATACGTATATCAATCCCAAAATTTTAGAATACATCATTCGCCTCGGCAATGCAACGAGAACCCATGTTTCCGTCCTGCAGGGCGCAAGTCCGCGCGCTTCCCTTGCCGCCGCTTCGATGGCAAAGGCTGCCGCATGGGTGCAGGGACGCGACTATGTGATCCCGGGAGATGTCAAGCTGATTTATCCTGCCACGATCACGCATCGTCTGCTTCTGACCGCAGATGCAAAGGCCTCCGGTAAAACCGCCGAAGCCGTTCTTTCGGAGATTCTGAAAACCACGCCGGCGCCTTCCGTGAAATAACCATGTACGGTCGGCGGGCGTTATACCTGATTGCGCTGTCTGCGGCGGCAGCGTTTCATATGGCTTACGGACAGTATGTATCGCACTACATACTGCTGTTCGTGTTGCTGCTGCCCGTTGTATCGCTGATTTTAAGTCTGCCCGCGATGCTGTCTACGCAGGTAAAGCTGATGGGAGCGGATGATGTACACAGGAACAGGCCTTCCCATATCAAGGTTGAAGCGACCTGCGCGTTTTTTTTACCGCTCGACTGTTTGAAACTGCGCGTCGAACAGCAGAATCTGTTCGTTTCCGAGCGACCGATCCGCAAGACCTTCAAGCTGATGGATCTATCCAAAGAGGAGGAATCGCTCGATCTTTCAACTGAGCAGATCGGGACAATCCGCTGCCGCATTCGTTCCGCATGGGCGTATGATTATCTTGGGTTCTTTGCAATCCCGATCCGCAAGGGAAATCCCGTCGCATTTACGGTACTGCCTTCGCCGAAGTCTCCCGAGCCGGAACCGAATCTGATCGATCCGTCCGAGCAGATTGCAAAGCCGAAGCCGCAGGGATTCTCCGAAGAACACGAGCTTCGTCCGTACCGCGCAGGCGATTCGATC
>JAUMVL010000308.1 GCA_030530185.1 Clostridia bacterium
GGTAGGAATCGCCGGGATCGCCGGTGGAGTGGCCTTTGAAGCGGTAGCAAACGGTTTCCAGAAGGACAGGACCATCTTTTTTCTTGTGGATATCCAGCTTTCGGCGATAGGCGTCGATCACGGCCAGCGGGTTGTAACCGTCGACTCTTTCAGCATAGAGCTGCGTCGGGGATACGCCGGCGCCGATGCGCGCGGACATGCCCCAGCCCATGGTTTCGCCTACCGGCATATCACCCATGGCATACTGGTTGTTGTTGACGTTGAAGAGCACGGGAATGCCGCCGCGGACTTCTTCTTCAAAGCCGAGACGGGTCTGGTCCATCGTGGCGAAGCAGAGGGCTTCCCAGAACGGACCGCGGCCGGTCGCGCCGTCACCCATATTGCAGACGCAGATACCGGGTTTCTTGTTGATCATCTTGTAGAGGGCGGCGCCGGTCGCGATGGTTGCACTGCCGCCGACGATGGCGTTGTTGGGATAGACGCCGAAAGGCAGGAAGAAGGCATGCATGGAACCGCCCATGCCTTTGTGCCAGCCGGTCTCTCTTGCAAATATTTCGGCCATGGTGCCGTAAATCAGGAAGCGGATGGCCAGTTCCTTCACGCTATCGCACGGACACATTGTTTCAACGGCGCGCAGTGTGCTCCCGCCCAGGAAGTTTTCCATCACTTCCATCAATTCCTGATCGGAGCATTTTTCAATGGCGGAGAGCCCTTTGGCCAGAATCTCGCCGTGACTGCGATGGCTGCCGAAGGTATAGTCGTTTTTGTCCAGCAGGTAGGCCTGCCCGACATGGGCCGCTTCCTGTCCGAGGGACAGATGAGCCGGACCGGTATAGAATACATCGTTTCCGTTGTAGTTGCCTAGCGTCTTGATGCTCTGCAGCATGGATTCAAATTCCCGGATGACGGACATATCTCTCCAGATACGGATCAGGTCCTCATCCTTGAAATTCGCCCGCTCCTCCTGGACCGTGCGGTTGTAGGCACAGACAGGTATATCCTGAAAACTGATCTTGCCGGGCTTCAGCACCTCGTTGGGATCCACAAATAGTGATTTGGACATTTGTTTTTCTCCTTAGATTTGATTGAATGCTTCGTGAAGCACCTCACTGACGGTGGGATGCGGGAAGACGAACTGTTTTAGTCTTTCGATCGGAAGCTCCGTTTCGACGATGATTGCTGCTGCCGCGATGATCTCCGAGGCATAGCTCCCCATCATGTGAACGCCGACGATACAGTTGCGGTCGGTGTCAACGACTAGTTTGAGAAATCCAAGGCCTTTGATATTTTCCGCTATGTACCGTCCCGAATAGGAGAGTGGCACCTTGACTTCTTTAACCCTTAAGCCTCTGCCCAGGGCGGCTTCTTTGGTCAGTCCAACGGAAGCGATCTCCGGGTCAGTGTAAATGACAGAAGGGATACAGTCGTAACGGACAGGAACCTTGCGGCCCTTGAAAAGCTCGACTGCAGTCTCTGCTTCGCGATAAGCGGTATGAGCCAGCATGCTGGTTCCGTTGCAGTCGCCGATGGCGAAAAGGCCGGGAACATTCGTCTCCGTGTATTCGTTGGTGATGATCCCAGCCCGAGACATAGCCGGGGCAAGCGTCTCCAGCCCAAAGCCTTTGGTCACAGCTCTGCGCCCGGCTGCCAGCAGGATCAGATCGCAGCCGATCTTTTCGCTTACACTGCCGGCTTCGCAGGTGAGGCCGTCAGCTTCTACCGAGGTGACCTTGGTGGAAAGCATAAACTTGATACCGCGCTTTTTGTACTCGGCAAGCAGTCGATTGGAGAGATCGGCATCGGTAGGGCCGGCGATTTTGGGCAGCATTTCGACAATCGTGACGTCACAGCCCGCATCCAGAAAGTAGGAGGCC
>JAUMVL010000044.1 GCA_030530185.1 Clostridia bacterium
CTGTACTGACGCTACGCCGAGGCTGAAAAACCAGCTAATTTTCGGCGAATTCATAAAAGAAGCGGCCCTTTGGGCCGTTTCTTCAAACAGGTTTTCTTTGTTTCTCTTCGCCGAAAATGTTCTGGACACTTTATTGACAGTCTGAAGAGCCGCCCGAGGGCGGCTCTTTGTAAATTGCTTACAGCAGATGGAACAGGGCGACGACGCCGGAGAAGACGATCGACACGGTCGCGCAGAGCTTGATGAGGATGTTCAGCGACGGGCCGGACGTATCCTTGAATGGATCGCCGATCGTATCGCCGACGACGGACGCCTTGTGCGGCTTACTGCCCTTGCCGCCGAAATGTCCTTCCTCGATGTACTTTTTCGCGTTGTCCCATGCGCCGCCCGCGTTGGACATAAAGACGGACACCGCAAAGCCTGCGACGGAGACGCCGGCCAGCAGGCCGACGACGCCGGTCGGTCCGAGAATCAGACCGACTGCGATCGGGACGGCGACCGCCATGACCGCGGGGGCGACCATTTCCTTCAAGGCACCCTTGGTGCAGATCGAAACGCATTTGGCATATTCGGGCGTTGCGATGCCTTCCAGGATGCCCGGGATCTCACGGAACTGACGGCGCACCTCAATGACGACGGACTGTGCAGCGCGCTCGACGCCGTTCATCGTCACGGCTGCAAATACGAATACGAGCATTGCGCCGACGAACATGCCGATCAGAACGGTCGGGTTGATGATCGAGAAGTTTAGAACGATGTCGGTCTTATCCTGAATGATGTTCACGTAGGAGACGAGCAGGGCGAGCGAGGTCAGCGAAGCGGAGCCGATTGCAAAGCCCTTTCCGGTTGCGGCGGTCGTGTTGCCGAGCGAATCGAGCGCGTCGGTGCGTTCCCTTACCTGCGGGTCCATGCCGGCCATCTGTGCAATGCCGCCGGCGTTGTCCGCGACGGGACCGTATGCGTCTGTTGCGAGCGTGATGCCGAGCGTGGACAGCATGCCGACACCCGCAATGCCGATGCCGTACAGACCGCGGTTGAACGACTGGAGGAAGTGGCCGTTGGCATCCACGATCTCATGCGTGCCGCCGGCCGCATAGTAGCTGATCAGAACCGCTGCGCAGACGATCAGAATCGATGTCAGAGCGGACTCCATGCCCAGCGAAATGCCGCCGATGACGATCGTTGCATAGCCCGTCTGGGACGTTGCTGCAAGGTTACGTGTGGGCTTGTAGCTTTCAGAGGTGAAAAACTCGGTAAAGAAGCCGATCAGGCAGCCTGCAATCAGACCGGAGATGATCGAAATATAGATGCCGACCCACGGCGAGCCGTCAACGTCGCGGAAGATGAAGTAGGTTAACGGGAGCGCGACGATCGCGGACAGGATCGCGGCGGTGTAGGTGCCGGTGCGCAGCGTACGCAGAAGAGTCATCTGCGTCGCGTTTTCCTTGACGCGGACAAGCTGTGCGCCGATGATCGAGCAGATGATGCCGGACACCGCAAGCATCAGCGGGAGGAACATGCCCGCAAAGCCGTAGCCGCCGATGGCAGACAGCGCGAACGTGGCAAGAATGCTGCCGACATACGATTCATACAGGTCGGCGCCCATGCCGGCAACGTCGCCGACGTTGTCACCGACGTTATCGGCGATCGTGGCGGGGTTGCGCGGATCGTCTTCGGGGATCTTTTTTTCGACTTTACCGACAAGGTCCGCGCCGACGTCGGCCGCCTTGGTATAGATGCCGCCGCCGACGCGCGCAAACAGCGCCATAAACGAAGCGCCCATGCCGTTCATGACCATGATGTTGCCGAGCGTGACCGCATCTCGGATGCCGAATACGTAATAAAGCAGGAAATACCAGAGCGTGACATCCAAAATACCGAGTGCGACGACCGTAAAGCCCATGACCGAGCCGGCCGAGAATGCGACGCGAAGACCGCGATTCAAACCTTCGGAAGCCGCCTGGGCGGTACGCGAGTTTGCATGCGTGGCGATCTTCATGCCGATAAAGCCGGCCAGCAGCGACCAGACGCCGCCGGTCAGGAAAGCGAACGGCGTGAATTGCGACAGCATTGCGCCGTTCGAGACGAATGCGATGACGGCAAGAACGACAAACACGATTGCAAATACCGGCAGAACGGTCTTATATTGCCGCTGCAAATATGCGTTTGCCCCCTCTCGAATGGAGCCTGCAATTTGTTTCATCCGGTCCGTACCCTCGGAGAAGGACATGACCTTTTTCGTTTGCAGCAGGGCATAGATGCCTGCCAATGCTGCACCAACAAATCCGATCCAGAATAAGTTTTCCATAGCTACCTCTTTTCTTACTGTGTTTTCAAACGAGGATTTCGTTTGGATGTTGAAAGGAGAATCTTCTCCGGAACGCGTTCCGGACAACCGACGCCGACGCTGCGGAAGAGAAAACGGGGAACGGTCTGCCACAATGGGCGAGCTTCCTTGCTTTGCAAACGTTTACGACGAGAAAGAAAAGCGCAACCCCTTCGGAACGGGACGGTGAGAAGCCGTCTACAGGACAATCGTCCGTGTCACGAATGAGTCTGCAAACGTTTACGAAGCAAAAGAAAAACGGAATCAGCCGCGTTCCTTTGCAAGGAAAGAGGAGGAAGGGGAGAAACCCTCCCGTTCCGGGCGATTCGCGGGACCGGCCTTGCGGATGGCCGGCTGCCGCAGGTCTTCGGCACGACCGCGGTGCGAATCAAGCGGGGTTTGCGCAGGCTTTTTCGGAATGTAAACGTTTGCGAAGCAAGGAAGAAATCAAAACCAGGGCGTCTGCCGTGAAGGTCCGCCGATCGGCAGACGCCTGTGCTTTGCAAGGTTGTTGAGGGAAATCAGATCTTTCGCTTGCTGCGGAACAGGAGGACCGCAGCGATGATTGCGGCGATCGCGAAGAGGCAGATACCGCTCCAGAGGATCGCGGGGTAGGAGCTTGCCGGCGGCTCGGGATCGATCAAAATCTCGGGCTTCGGCGTGTCAGCGGGGAGCGGGTCCGCATCCGGCCGGCTGCTCGGAAGCATCGAAGCTGCGGTCTGCTCCGCTTCGACGGCCTTTTCCAGACGGAAGCTGTCGATGACGGTGTAGTCGGAACAGTTCTTTTTGGTCGCGCTTCCGGCGTTTGTGCGCTGATAGACGGTTACGGTCAACGCTCCGTCTGCGGCTTCGACATACGCAAAGTATTGGCGCGGATCGTCGGTGCCGCCGGTCTGGAACTGAAGAATATCGTCGATCTCGTGACCGTAATTGTCAAATTTCGGGCCCATCGGGCTGACGGTGACAAACGTCGTCGCTTCGCCGAGGTCCTTTGCGTTGCCGCTGCCGTCCACGGTTGCGCGGAAGTAGTTGTGGATATGGCCGTTGAAGAACAGGTCGACGTCCAGCTCCTCGCACATCTGCTCGAGGAACGCGGTTGCGGCCGGGTCCTTCTGCACAAGACCGGCATGACCCAGGAGGATGCGCCAGCTGCAGCCGCTCTGCTCGAAGACCTCCTTGGCCCATTCCTTTTGCAGCTGATAGTAGTTCAGCTTGTCGGCGGAGGCATCGGCACCCTCGATGCCGGTGTACGGATCGGTGTTCAGCGTGACAAAGCACACGTCGCCGACGACAAATGCGGAGGTCGTTTCGGCGAGCATCTCGTCGTCGATGCCGTTGGGCAGGTTGGTGCGGCCCTTGAAGTGCGAATAGATCACATCGCCCTTGGCTTCGTGGTTGCCGGGCGCAAATGCGGTCAGCGTGGATGCGTAGATATCGCCGATCGTGTCATACATAAACCGCCATTCGGACATGGTATCGTCCTCGGTCAGATCGCCGACGTTTGCGACAAAGTCCGGATGCAGCGTATCGGTGAGAAACGTATTGGCTGTGTAGAGGTAGGGGAGATACCCCTCCTCGTTCGTGGATTGCAGATCGGAGATCACGACAAATGAGAACGCTTTGCTGTCCGGCAGCGTCGTGAACGAGTTGATCTTGCTCGTATAGTCGCGCGTGCCGTCGTTGGTCACCGCCATGTATTCATACGCGGTGTCGGGATCGAGCCCGTCGAGATCAACCGAATAGCTTGTAAACGTGCCGTGATCGTTCCGCACCTCGACCCGCTCGGTTTCGGTCACCGGCACGATGCCTTCCCACTGGGAAGCGCCCGCATGGCGCCAGCGCAGCTCGGAGGTGAGTCCGTCGGCCTCGGTCATCCAGTTGAAGCAGACCTCGGCATAGGTTGCGCCGGGGGAAAGCGTCAGCTGCTCGGGCGCGAACTTCGACGAAGCGGAAACGACGTCGAGCCGCATCGTACCCTCGCTCGGGAAGGCATATTCGGCGCCGTCAATGATCGCTGTGCAATAGTAGTAGTAGGTGCCGACCTTTTCGGCGGCAAGGTTTGCAATCAAGCCGCCCTCGATCAGCTCCATCGGGATCGCGTTCGTGCACGCGGATTTTGCCTTACCCGTGCCGTAATACAACGTCCCGCCGCTGATGGATGCACCGTCCGGCAGCAAGACCGGCGCCGCAATCGTCGCCGTGTCGCCCTCAAAAGCCGTGTTGACCATCGGCTCCGAGAGGCGAAGGACCGGCGTTTTTACGGTCAGATCCGCAGCGATCCGATCGGACAGGTCTGTGGAATCGACAAAGTCCTTCAGCATCGGGTAGCCGTTTGTGTCGTCGCCGACCCATGCCCAGACGGTTTCCAGATCCCAGCCGAGCGCGTCGGTATAGAGGGCTTTTTCACGAAGGGCTGCGCCGGAAACCGTTGTAAACGCTTCGCCCTCAGGATGGTCGGAGGAGACGCCGCCAAGCAGGCGCGTGCCCTCCCAGACATAATTGTTGTGAATGTGCGAGCCGCTGTCACCGCTGTAATTGCCGCAGAGCAGCCCGACGTTTGTACTGGCTTCGCCGCCGTTGACCTCGGTCAGCAGCATGACGTTGTTGTCGATCGCCGTACCGCCCTTGAGGTTGCCGACAATGCCCGCGACGCTGTCCGCATCGGCGCCGAGCACCTTGATCGAGCCGCCGACGTAGCAGTTGATGATCTGTCCGCCCTTGGAGTTCGAGGCGGAAACGCCGCCCGCGGCACCGTTTTCGTTGCCCTGCCCGCGGACGAGAATGTCGCAGTAGACGAAGCAGTTGCGCGCAACGCCGATATAGCCGTTGTCGTTGCGCTTGATCTTGCCGGCAAGGCCGCCGGCGTTCTTTTCGGCGCAGTCGATCGTGCCGGTGCAGACGACGTTGTCGATGTCGCCGTACACTTCACCCGCTAAAATGCCGCAGGTGGCAAGACCGACGATCTCGGCATCGAGGACCGCAAGATTTCTCACATAGCCCTGCCCGAAGTCGTGACCGATGTTGCCGAACAGGCCGACGTATTTGCCGCCCGGACGCACAATACGAAGATTTTTGATCGCATGGCCCTGTCCGTCAAACGTGCCGAAGAAGGCGCACTTGACGCCGCCGTCCTCGGCCTCGTCCGCCAGCGCCGCGATCGGGGGCATATAGCCCTTCGTTTCGGTTCCGGCTTTTTCGGAAAGCTTGGTACCGATCGAGGCCATCAGCGGGGCCATGTCGAGGTCCGCCGTCAGAACGTATGTTCCGTTGCAGGGCGCGTCGGGCGCGCCGTCGCCGTTCGTATCCTCCGGCTTCCAGAGACCGGAGAGGTAGAGGAGCTGCTCGGGGGTGGAAATTTCATAGCGTGCATCCGACGCATTGTAGGTCGGCGGCACGGCGCCAAGCTCGGTGAGTACTTCCACAGGCCAATAATCCTGCTTCCACCAGTTTGATGCGTTTTCCTCGGCAGCGGCGCTCTGCGGCAACGGCGCGAGAACCAGCAGCAAGGAAAGAACGACCAAAAGCGTACGCTTCATTCAGAACAACTCCTTTCCACAGGAATCCGGTTCGGAAAAAGGGACTGTGGAGGCGGTCAATCGTTTGACCGCGCTCCACAGACGGGTTCGGATTTGTTACTTTGCCGCTTCGATGGCGGCGTCAATCGCCGCATGGTCCTCGGCATCGGCTTCCTGATGCTCCCAGGCAGCGGGATCGACTCCCTTCTTAAGGGAGAACTCATCGTAGTTCTTGAGCGGGTTCGCAAGCGTCCAGGTCACCGGGTCGCCTTCCGCAAAGACGACGTAGACTTCCATCGCGGCGAGCTTGGCGGCGTCCGCCTTGACGACGACGATCGTTTCATGATCGGCGGCGTCCTTTTCCTTGTCCTGCGTGGGCAGAGGAGCGGCCAGCAGGTTGTTGCCCTTGTCCTCACCGACCGGGTAGATATACAACTCGTTGATCGCAACGCCGGTCTTGTTCTTCACGTTCAGACCGATTGCGGCCGCTTCGGCTGCGGGTTCGGCGGCAGGCTCGGCTGCGGCTTCGATCGGCGCAAAGTCTACGCCGTCGGTGGAAACGCCCGCTGCGGCGACCGCGTCCATTGCGGCCATATCTTCCGCATCATCGCTGACCTTCTGCTTGAATTCATCCGCCTTGACGGTGAATACCGTATAATCCTCGAGTGCCTTCAGCTCGTAATCGGTTTCGGTCTCATCCGCATAGCGAATCTTCAGCGTCATGGCGTCGAGCTTCGCCGTCTCACGGAACACATACGCAAATACTTCATGCGGCTTGCCTTCGACGGACTCATCCTCGGTCGGGATATTGCCTTCGACAACGGTCTTGAAGATGTTCTTGCCCTTGTCCTCCCCGTTCGGGAACAGATAGACCTTGTAGATTTCCTTGCCGGACTTGTTCTTGAGCATCAGGTGGAGCCCGGTGTAGCCTTCGGGAACGGCAGCAGCTTCGGCAGCGGGTTCGGCGGCAGCTTCACCGGTCACGGCGAACGGAACGGCAGCCTTCACGAGTTCGACGAGCGCGTCTTCGGAGGCAGCATCGCGCGCGGGAGCGCCCTCGTAAGTCGGATACCAGGCATCCGCCGGAACGCCGATTTCGTTGATCTCTCTTGCGAGACGCTCATCCATCGGCATACCGTAGTCGTCGTCCGTGCCGTCGTCGTATGCGATCTTCCATCCGTCGGGATCGATGCCCTTCAGGGAGATCTCGTTGAGCTGATGGCCGTCGCCGTCGGGCTTGAACCACTCGTCTACAGAACCGGTCAGGGTCGTGCCGTCGTCAAATACGAGGTCGATCATGTAGTTCTCGGCTTCGGGACGGAGGAAGAAACTGAAGACATACTTGCCGCCCTCTTTGGCCTTGCCGGGTGCCCAGCTTTCAAACTGGGTGCCGTCTGCGGTGTAGAGGTACTTGACCAGGTTGTTGTATGCCTTGGGATCGCCGCCCTCTTCATAGAAGTAGAATTCGGTGATGTTCTTTTCGGTCTTGTTCTTGATCTCGGCAGCAACCTCGACATAACCCGGATAGAAGTGGTCCGCGGTCTTGCCGACGGCAGCGACCAGATCCATCGCGGCACGGTCGTCGGCGCCGTCCTCATTCTCATGCTCCCACTGGGAAACATCGGTGCCCTTCTTCATCGACAGCTTGTCGTACATGGCGAGCTGACCGACCTGCCAGGTCGCGTTGGTGCCGTCTTCGAAGACAGCCAGGACTTCCATTTCGGCGCCTTCCGGTCGGACGATGTAGATGTTCTTTTCGTAATTGTCGCCGTCGACATCCTTGTCCTTCCAGCCCTTGGCAACGACGCTGTTGCCCTTGTCCTCACCGGCCGGATAGATGTACAGCTCATCGATCGTGACGCCGGTCTTGTTCTTGATGTTCAGAGCAACACCGACATACTTGGCTTCGGCAACTGCGGGCGCGGGCTCCGCCGCCGGCTCTTCCGCTTTTGCCGGTTCCTCGGCCTTCGGCGCCTCAGCCGCGGGGGCTTCAGCCTTCGGCTCTTCGGTGGTCGTTGCGGGCGCGGGCGTCGCACAGGCAACTACGCCAAGGACCATCATCAAAGCCAAAACGATGGAAAGTACCTTTTTCATAGTGATCCTCCTCTTGTTTTGTTATATCCACTTCGCTTGCGCGAAGAATGAACCGTTATTCGATCGAGCAGACGATGCTGCCGTCCGATCCGATTGCGAATCGGATGCCGTTGTGCGTAGCCGCGGGCAGCGTCGGCATCGCGCGGTTTTCCGTGCAAAGCACGGTCGGTACGGCCTTTTGTACGAACGCGAGCACCTCGGCGTTCGGACGATCCTTCTTGGCCTTTTCGTTGTTCTGACACGAAATCACCGCAAAGGCGGGGTGCAGCCGGGCAAGCAGCGGCGGGGTCATCGACTTCGGATCGCCGTGATGCGGCAGCTTCAGAATGTCGCACGGAACGACCGGCTCGTCCTCCCAGTCGAATCCGTACCGGTCGCCGGTCAGCAGCACGCTGCGCCCGGCATAGGTGAAGCGATGCATCAGGCTCGACGGATTGCGCTCCTTGGACACGCGGTAGCAAAGGTCGTGCTCCGGCGTAATCCCGTGATACAGGGCGTCGAACACGAGGGCTTGCCGCTCGATCACGTCCGCTTTGGGCAGAATCGTCGTGAGGGACAGCCGGTCCGTCAGCCGTTCCGTTTCGGCCTTGGCAAGCTCGACCGTCGTGCCGCGCGCTTTGGCAATGCGGACGAGGTCGGCGAGGATGTTCAGCATGCAGCACAGTCCGTTGATCGATTTCTCGGTGGAAACGAAGGACGGTGCAACCCACTCAGCATCTTCGGGCGGGAGGGTCAGCGTCACGAGGCGCTTTACGGGAACGTTCATCAGAATGCGCATCGCGCCGCCGATATGGTCGATGTGCAGATGCGTCAGGATCAGAAGATCGATGGCTTTTACGCCGCGCGCTTTGAGAAAATAGATCGCTTCCTTTCGCAGGGACCCTTCGGCCGGCTCCAGATACGGACGTCCCGCATCGACAAGCACCACATAATCGGGCGCATCCGCCCGGTGCTCGACAAACAGGGTTGCGTCGCCGTCGCCGACGTTGCAAAAGAAAACTTCAAGCATGGATCCCTTTCCGATCGCGGGGCGATCAGGTGTTGTAGTAGGAGGGGCGGGACTTGGCCTTCCGTTCCGCCGCCCGCTTTTTTTCCAGTTCCTTGTTCCAAAGCAGCCGCGCGGGGATGCCGCCTGCAAGGATCGAAAGGATTGCGGGGAAGAACAGATAGATGCAGAACATCCACATATCCGTCCAGCCATAGCCGTTCTTCCAGTCGCTCATCAAAAGCGTGGCGGGGAGCGTCAGCAGTACGAGGATGGCGATCCAGATGTAGGCATAGTAGGCAAGCGCCTTGTGCTCTTCCTGCAAAAGGACGGCGAGCAGGATGCCGGGGACGCTGCCGATCACGGCGGTCGCAAGGTACTGGAGCAGAATCACCCAAAGCGTCGGCTCGGGGAACCAGCGCCCGAACAGCAGGCCGGAGCCGATAAACACGGCGGCATAGACAATCGCAAGCAGAAGCCCGATTAAAAACGAATACAGCCACGCGGCGCTTTTCGGCTTTCCGGTTTCATCCAAAAAGGCGACGCGCGAGAATTCGTTGAATTTGGTTTCCAGTTTGGACTGTTTCTTTGCCATGCGGATTCCTTTCGCCTCCCCGCAGAGCCTGCGCCCTGCGGGGAAGCTGTATTGGTTCGAGGTTACTTTCTCCAGCCGGTCCACAGCGACCAGTAGCTCTGAATGCTCAGGTAGTAGTCGTAGATCTGCTCAAAGTCCGGGGACTTCAGGCCGACGTCGGCAAGGGCGATGCCGGATTCGGCATAGGTGACATCGTCGCGCACGGACCAGTGGCCGCGCTTGTCGAACACGGAGTAGCAGCCGCTGTTGCCGTCCTCGCCGCCGAGCATGTAGTTGATGAACAACCGCGCACCGGCGGGGTTGTCGCAGCCCTCTACCACATACAGATAGCTTGCGGCGTTCTGCGCGGTGTAGGGCGCAAGGCCGGTGACCCACGCGATGTCCATGCCGTTTTCACCCATGACGGCTTTGGAATTGTCGATCTTCGAAGCCGAGCAGAGGCCGAGCGTCGGTCCGTTCAGGGACTCGTGCACGGCGCTGACGACCGAGTCGCCGCCGTCCAGTTCGGTGGACTGCATCTGCGTGAACCGCCAGAACAGCTCAACGCCCGCGTTGTCCTCCGGGAAGTATTTGAAGCCGGAGTTTTGCAGCTGGTCGGTGTAGGTGATTTCGAGGGGCTTGCCGTACTGCGCCTCATACTGCGCACGAAGCGCGTCGCTGTCGATGATCAGCTGTGCCCACAGCGCGGCATAGGAGGGCGCCTTGATGTCCTTGGTGTAGATCGTCCAGTACTGCGTGTTCTCGCCCGCGGCATTCGTGTAGGACTTGGTTTCGGGGTTATAGCCCTCGACGATATCCCACCAGCTTTGGATCGGGCAGCCGTCCGGATACAGCCGGTCGTTGTAGAACCACGGGTTGAACGTTGCGTACAGCGGCAGACCGTAGGCGAGCATATCCGGATCGATGTGCGAGCAGATCGAAGCCGGATAGTACACCGAAACGATGCCCGGCTGCACGAGATCGTTGTAGATCTCACCGGAGGAGTCCTTGACCAGCATCAGGTCCGCGTTGACGTTGCCGGTGCTGGAATCGAGTTCGATCTTGCCCTTGATCGTGTCGGTATCGCAGGAGACGTATTCGAACTCGAGGTCCGGATAATCCTTTGCGATCTTCTTCTTGGCGGTGTTGCCGTCAGCGGTCGTGGCGTAGATCTTGATGACGCCGCCCTCGGCTTTGGCCATTTCATACAGCTCATCCATCGAAAGATGGTTCCAGTCGATGCCGTCCGCACCGACGGTGTCGATCGCGTCCACGCCGGTCTTGGGCTGATCGGCCTGCGCGTTGTTCGCAGCAGGCTGCGTCGAGGAGGCGCCGCCGGAACAGGCCATCAGCGTACCGAGCATGAGGACCGAGAGGATCACAGCCAGTATCTTTTTCATACGTTTACTTCCTTTCTGCGGTATGGTCGGAAGGGGAACAAAGATCAGTCGTCCACACCGGCCTTATGCTTGGTCTTTGCGAACTTGATCAGTCTTCCGGTCTCTTTATTATACACATTCATACGACCCGGATGCAAGACTACGAACACATTTTGATACATGTCATATTCCACCAATCCGGTTTGGATGGCCAGAAACTCGGTGTCTTTCACGGTCAGCGTAACGAGCGTTTCGCTGCCTGCCGGCTGGTTTGCGTACACCTCGGCGGGAACCGTGTTTTTGTGGTGCGGGTCTTCGGTGTAGATGTCGACCATTTCGGGACGGAGCCCCAGCACACAGTCGAATTCCCTGTTTTCGGGGATCTCTTCGTCGAGCTTCAGCGTGTTGTGCGGGTAGACATAGGTGCCGAACGGGCTGGTGACGGTGAGCGTATCGCCGTTGTACAGGCCCTTTGCGTCGATGAAGTTGATGCGCGGATTGCCGATAAAGTCGGCGGCCTGCAGGTCGATCGGGTTCGTGTACAGCTCGAGCGGCGTTGCGATCTGGGAGATTTCGCCCTCCTTGAACAGGGCGATCCTGGTGGACATCGTCAGCGCCTCGACCTGGTCGTGCGTGACATAGATGATCGTCGTGC
>JAUMVL010000309.1 GCA_030530185.1 Clostridia bacterium
GTAGCCGACGATCGAGGAAAGCGTGATCTCGTCAAAATACTGGCGGACGCCGTATTTTTCGAGCGTTGAGAACACCTGGAACAAACTGCCCGTGTTGCTCACCACGGCCACATGCAGGCCCAGGTCCTCCTTGAGTCCCTTGAGCATTTCCGCCGCATGATCGCGCAGCTTTCTGTCGTAGAACGTCGTTTCCCACATGTGCGCAATCTCTTCGCTGATCTCGGCGAGCTTTTCCTTGTCGACCGGGATGTCTTTGAATCCCCAGTCGCACCAGATCTCCTCGGGTTTCAGCTCGATGCGCGTCCGCTCGGATTCTTTTTTGTAGTCCGCAATGCCCTTGCCGACGATTGCCCAAAGCGGCTCCGCCTCGTAGGGAACCTCGATGCCGTGCTTCTTCAGAATGTCGTACAGCGCATACGCGGTGGCTTTGTCGTTCTTTTCGTCGGAGTAAAGATCCTCGAGCGTGCCGCCCATGTCGAACATAACTGCTTTTATCATACCCAATCGTTCCTTTCACATTTTTTCGGGGTGAACATAAGATACGGAAAAAGAAACCACGAACGCAAACGTTTTCGTAATTGCTAAGTAAATTCTACCGCGTTGTTTGAATTTTGTCAATCCTTTTATCAAATTTCCGGCGAAAAAATATACTTTCTCGGAAAAACGGCGGGAAGGCTGTGCAAATCCGACAAAGCATGCTATACTGTCGGAAAAGATTGGCTTTTTGGGAGGTATTCGACGTGAATGTAATTCCCTATGCGCTGCGGGTTCGCCTGTCCGAGGACGTTCCGTCCGACGGACAGTTTCGGGTGATGAAACGGATTCCGGAGTTTGACGGAGCGGAGGTGCGAAACCTTGTACCGATGCCGGATAAGACGCCCGAAACGATCCGCGTCGCGGTGTTCAACATGGAGCACGGCTATCGTATCCGCGAGATCGCACCGTTTTTGCAGGAGTGCCCGGCGCTGCGGGATGTCGATATCCTGTTCGGCAACGAGATGGACGACGGCACCGAGCGCAGCGGCAACATCGATACGGCGAAAAAGCTTGCGACGCTTCTCGGCTGCAACTATGCGTACGGGCTTGAGTTCATCGAGCTGGTGAACCCGAACGATCAAAAGGGCTACGAAGGCAACGTCGTGTTTTCAAAGTGGCCGATCGTTCGCGCAACGGCGTTCTATCCGCCGGAGGGCTACAACTGGTATTTCGACCGGCAGGTGCGCATCGGCGCGCGTGTCGCCGTGCTGGCTGAGCTGGACATTGCGGGAACGCATGTCGGCGCGGTCTGTATTCATTTGGAGAACCGCACGACGCCGGAGTTCCGTGCGGTGCAGACCAAGGCGATTTTGGACTATGCGGACGCGTACTTTGGCGAGATCCCGATCCTGGTCGGCGGCGACTTCAACTCGAACGCGTTCGAGGACAGCTATGAATCCGCTGCCGTCTATTATGAATGGCAGAAGGCAAACGGTGGCGCCAAGCGCGAGGTCGCGGACTTTGAGCCGCTGCTGCATACCGCCGAACGTTCCGGCTATGACTACCGCAGTCTGAACGGGCGTCACCTCACGACGCGCCGCAAGCCGATGAAAGACGGCGGAACCCTCGAGCTGCACTTGGACTGGATCTTCGGAAAACGCGTGACCTGCGTACGGCATGGCTGGGTCTCGACGCTGATTTCCGACTGCGGCTGGGCAAGCGAGTCTTCGCCGCTGCGCCATACCGATCTTGTGCAGCTGTCCGACCACAATGCAGTCTGGGCCGAGCTGCAGCTCCCGCGCGCGTGAAACCGCGGTTGGCATACAAAACAGGAAACGGATTGTCGGAAGCGGTTCCGACGTTCCGTTTTTTTATACGGACATGT
>JAUMVL010000310.1 GCA_030530185.1 Clostridia bacterium
TGTGCGGCAACGCAGGCGGCAATTGACGCGGTTTCAAATCTGCAAAAGGAGGATACCGTGCTGTTTCTGCTTTCCGGGGGGCGGATCGGCCCTGTTTGAAAAGCCGCTGATTCCGGCGGACGACCTGAGCCGATTGACGGGGGAGCTTCTGGCCTGCGGCGCGGACATCGTCGAGATGAATACGTTGCGCAAGCGTTTCTCGGCGGTCAAGGGCGGGCGCTTTGCCGAGATTTGCAAGCCGGCGCGGGTGATGACGCTTGTTCTGTCCGATGTACTCGGCGATCGGCTCGATATGATTGCATCCGGCCCGGCATATCCGGATTTGTCGACGGCGGCGGAGGCCGAGTCGATTGTGAAAAAGTATGGACTGACCGTGACGCCGAAGATGGAAGAGCTGCTGCAAAAGGAGCTGCCCAAAAGCCTCGACCACGTTGAGACGCATATTATCGGCAGCGTTCGGCAGCTCTGTGCGGCGGCGGAGGAGTCGGCGAAGGCGCTCGGCTATGAGACGATCCTGCTGACCGATCAGCTGACCTGTACCGCGCGCGATGCAGGCGTATTCTTCGGCAACATTGCGCGTACCCATGCAGGCGGCGGAAGACGGATCGCGTTCCTGGCGGGCGGAGAGACGGTTGTAATCCTGACCGGGCACGGAAAAGGCGGACGCAATCAGGAATTGGCTCTGGCAGCGGCCGAGGGTCTTGCGGGGCGGAATGCATGCCTGTTTTCGCTCGGTTCGGATGGAACCGACGGACCGACCGACGCAGCGGGCGGTATCGTCGACGGTGAAACGGCCGGCCTGCTGAAAACGCAGGGCGTGGTTCTTGCTAAGGCGCTGAAGGACAATGACGCCTATCATGCGCTGCAAATTTGCAATGGATTGATCTTCACGGGCCCGACCGGAACCAATGTGAACGATCTTTCCGTTCTCTTGATCGGCGGCTGAGAAACGAAAAACAAGATCCGCGGGCGGTTTGCCTGCGGATCTTCGTGCTTTGACGGTTATTCCTGCAAAAGATTTGCGACCGCTTCCGCGATCGAACGCTGCCCCTGCTCGCTGTACTGATCGACGGAGAGACGGCTTTTGGAACTGTGCGTCAGGCATCCCGCGCCGCCGATGCAGCCGCCGACGCAGGCCATTCCCTCGATGAAGTTCGCGTCGGTAGCGTTGCGGCTCTTTTTCAGCAGCGCCATCCGGCATTCTTCGATGCCGTCGCACGAGATCGGTTTGAGATCAAAGGAGATTTTTTGTTCCTTCAGCGCTTCCGCGACCGCATCGGATAGGCCGCCGCAGCGCGCAAAGATGCGGCCAAAGTAGGAGGCGTTGTCCAGCACGCCCTCCGCAAGCGTCGTGATGTCCAGATCGCGGCTGTCAAACAGCGCCTGCAGCTCTTCAAACGTCAGAACGGCATCGACGTACGGCTTGACGGAATCCTGTTGAATCTCTCCCTTTTTTGCGGTGCAGGGGCCGATGAAAACGACCTTGCCGGGCTCGAGGTTTTCTTTGATGTATTTTGCGATCGTTGCCATCGGGGACAGCGAATCGGACGTGTACGGCGCAAGATTCGGAAACGATTTGCGGACGTAGCTGACAAACGCCGGGCAGCAGGAGCTGGTCAGAAATCTGCGTTCCGCAAGCTCGCGCGATTCACTCTGCGCGACCATATCCGCGCCGAGCGCCGCTTCCATAACGGTTCCGAACCCGAGCGCCTTCAAACCCGTTACGACCTGACCGAGCTTGGCATAGGTGAACTGACTGGAGATTGCCGGGGCAACGACAGCGTAGACCTTTTCACCGCCGGCAGCGGCTTCTTTGAGCATCCGAACGACCGAAAGAATATAGGACTTATCGCTGATC
>JAUMVL010000311.1 GCA_030530185.1 Clostridia bacterium
GATCCTGCAGAGCAGCGGGCTCGGCTTCGTCTGTGGATCGGAGCGGCGGTCGCGATCGCCGCGGCAACGCTGCTTGCATGTATCGTGCTGTGTACCCGGGTGCGCACCGAGAACGCGCAGCGTCTGCTGCTTTGGTGCATTGCGCTGTCCACGCTCGGCGGGTGGATTGTGCTGTCGCTGCGCATTTTCGCGATTGACGAATGGCGCAGCGCGATCCGGCATACTGAAGCCATGCTGTCCGGCCCGAGGGAGGTCACCGAGGGGGCGTTCACGCTGACGACGGAGCGCGTGCGGATCAAAAACGGCGTGTCGATGGTACGCGTACAGGTCGATGGCGCGCCGCATGTGCAAAGCCTGCAATTGTACGATAAAAAGCGAAAGCAGTTCGAATCGGCGAAACCCGTCCGCGTGACGACCGTATACGGGTTCATCGTTGCATACGAGGAGGCCGCCGATGCTTAAACGTGTTTTTTCACAGCTGCATCGGTATGTGCTTTGGCTGCTGATTTCGGCAGTTTTCTGGGCGTGGGTCTTTACGTTCGTCACCGATACGACGCGGGACAAAAAGATCGTGCTGTATGCGGACGTGCCTTCGATTTCGGATCGCAGCCTTGCGATCGAGCTGGAAAAGGAACTGCCGGACGGCATACAGATGGTGCAGGTGCATCCGTTTTCCTATGCGGCGTTCGATACCGAGGCCGTGAAGCTTGCCGATCTGTACATTTTGCCGGAGCGTGAGATGCACGAATATGCCGAACAGCTCTGCGTGATTCCCGAAACCGGTCAGCGCGGGACTCTGCTGCACGAACCCGATGGCTTCAGCCGGCTGGACGCGTACTGCATCTACGAAGCAGGGGAACGGTACTTCCTTTGTTATAACATCCGGTCCGGCCATCTCGGCGCGTGGAACGCGTCCGAGGATGATGCGGCGTGTGTGATTGCACAGCGGATTTTGCAAATGCCATAAAGGAGAAAAGAAATGAACAGAAAAGGAAGGATGATGACGGCTTTGCTGGCAGCGCTGATGTTGGTTGGCTGCGCGGGAGCGGGGGACATCGCGGCTTTGCCCGCAAAGATCGAGGGAAGCTCGCTGTACGTCAAGAAGGTTGAGAATCTGCCCGAGGATTTCATCCTCGGTATGGACGCCTCCTCGGTCATCGCAGAAGAGAACAGCGGGGTGAAGTACTATAACTATGCGGGCGAGGAGCAGGACGTCTTTTTGACCTTGGCCGAAAGCGGCATCAACACGATCCGGGTACGCGTCTGGAACGATCCGTTTGACGAGAACGGCAACGGCTTTGGCGGCGGCAACAACGATCTGAAAACCGCGATCGCGATCGGCAAGCGCACCACGGCGGCGGGAATGCGCCTGCTCGTCGATTTTCATCTGTCCGACTTCTGGGCGGATCCCGGCAAGCAGATGGTGCCGCGCGCGTGGAAGGATCTGGACATCGAGACAAAGACCGAGCAGGTTTATGCATACGTCAAATCGTGCCTCGAAGCCATGAAAGCTGAGAAGATCCGCGTCGGCATGGTTCAGATCGGCAACGAGACGAACGGCGCGCTTTGCGGAGAGAAGACGTGGTTCAATATCCAGTACTTGATGCAGGCTGGCTCGCGCGCCGTGCGGGAAATTTACCCCGAGGCGCTCGTTGCGCTGCACTTTGCAAATCCCGAAAAGGCAGGATCCTACGCATCCTATGCGAAAAAGCTTGCGTACTACGACGTCGATTACGATGTGTTTGCGTCGTCCTACTATCCCTACTGGCACGGCACGCTCGACAATCTGGCGGCGGTGCTTTCGGACGTTGCCGAAACATATGACAAGAAGGTCATGGTCATGGAGACTT
>JAUMVL010000045.1 GCA_030530185.1 Clostridia bacterium
CGCCGGAACCGACAACCGAACCCACACCGGAGCCGACGGCAACGCCGGACCCGACGCCGGAGCCGCAGCCCGAACCGGCGGTTCCCGACTATGAATGGCTGATGCTCGGCGGCGCCGGGCTGATTGCGGTTGCTGCCCTGATCGGTCTGTTGATCTGGCACGGACGCCGGCGAAACGGGTAAGACGCGCCTTTGACCGGTTCTTTTGGCTTTGAATCTGCGAATCAAAACGTAATAGAATGTTCCGCACCAAGAGGGATACCGAAATGACCACATTACTGCTTGTCGTTATTTACCTTGCATTTATCAGTCTCGGCCTGCCCGATTCGTTGCTTGGCGCGGGCTGGCCGGTGATGCATACCCATTTCGGCGTTCCGCTGCAGTTTGCCGGCATCGTCTCGATGATCATTTCGTTCGGGACGGTTGTGTCCAGTCTCGCGTCAGAGCGCCTGACCAAACGCTTCGGCACCCGATATGTGACGCTGATCAGCATTGCACTGACGGCGGCAGCGTTGTTGGGGTTCTCCGTTTCGACTGCTTTTTGGATGATCTGTCTTTGGGCGATCCCCTACGGACTCGGAGCCGGTTCGATTGACGCGGCGCTGAACAACTATGTTGCGCTGCATTATTCCTCCCGGGATATGAGCTGGCTGCATTGCTTTTGGGGCGTCGGCACGATTGCAAGCCCGTATATTATGAGCTTTTCGCTCTCCCACGCAAGCTGGCAGGTCGGGTATCGCACGGTCGCTGCGCTGCAGGCGGGGATTGCGTTGATCGTGCTGCTGACCCTGCCGCTGTGGCGGATCCATCAAAACGCGGAGGACCCCGTGCAAAAGGCAAAGGTGCTCGGACTGTCCGGCGCTTTGCGGATCCGCGGGGTACTGCCGCTTTTGATCGGCTTTTGCTGCTATTGCGCGGCGGAAAGCGTGTGTATGCTGTGGACGGCATCCTATCTGATCACGGTGCGCGGCGTTACGGAAGCGCGCGCGGCAGCGTTCGCTTCGCTGTTCTTTATCGGGATCACGGCGGGACGGTTTTTGGCGGGGTTCGTTTCCGATCGGATCGGAGACCGCAACATGGTCCGGATCGGAACCGGCATCATTTTGCTCGGACTTGCTATGACGCTCCTGCCGATTCAAAGCGAGATCGCGGCGTTGATCGGATTTGTAATCATCGGGCTCGGCTGTGCGCCGGTCTATCCGAGTATCATCCACGCCACGCCGAATCACTTCGGCGCGCAGAACGCCCAGGCGATCATTGGGCTGCAGATGGCAAGCGCCTATATCGGCACAACGTTTGCGTCGCCGGCGTTCGGATGGCTGTCGACATACACCGGTCTTTGGATTTTGCCGCTCTATGTGGCAGGGTTTATCGGCGTGATGACGGTCATGCTCGAATGGACGTATCGATTGCGTGCAACAGAAGGATCGGTGTAAAGGCGTTCAAGCGACATGGACTGCCCGGGACGGTGATCGACGGAACCCGACAAGCGGAAAGAACACCCGTTCCGACAGCTTGATCAGCGCGGGACGGTCATTCTTCTTTTGGACAATAATCGAAGGAAAGGAGGGAACATATGCACGATATCTGGAATCCGTGGCACGGGTGCAAAAAGTACAGCGAGGGCTGTGCACATTGCTATATGTATTATCTGGATCGGATGCGAGGCTCTGATCCCACCGAAGTCTACCCGACCAAGGGAGGGTTTGATTATCCGCTGCAGAGCCGCCGCGACGGACGATACAAGGTGCAGAGCGGTGAACTGATCCGTGTTTGCATGACTTCCGATTTCTTTTTGCCTGAGGCGGACCAATGGCGTGCCGAGGCGTGGGCGATGATGCACGAGCGAAGCGACGTGAAGTTTTGGCTTCTGACCAAGCGTGCCGAGCGGATCGAGCAATGTCTGCCGGCGGATTGGGGCGACGGATGGGAGAACGTCATGCTGAACGTTACGGCGGAAAACGGACGGCGTGCGGATGAACGAATTCCGATCCTTCTGCGCCTGCCTGCCAAGCACAAGGGAGTCATGTGCGCCCCGCTGATCGGACCGGTGGAGCTTGCTCCTTACCTTGCCGACGGACAGATCGAGCAGGTGCTCTGCGGCGGCGAGAACTACGACGGCGCGCGTCCGTGCGACTATGCGTGGGTCAAGGCAATATCCGATGCCTGCCGGGCACGGAATGTCACCTTTGTTTTTACCGAAACCGGAACGACCTTTTGGAAAAATGGAAAGCGCTATGTGATGCCCTCCAAGCGTGTGCAGACCGAAATGGCGTATCGGTCGGGGTTGTCTTATCTTGGGAAGCCGGTCGAATGGCGTTTACGGGACCGGCTCGGGTTGGAGATTCCGCAGGAGGAGCTGTACGTGCCGCATTTTCGCGCGCATTGCAAGCTGTGCGGGATGAAACTGACCTGCAACGGCTGCTCGGACTGCGGCAGATGTGAGGACGAATCGGCCGGTGCCGGGACGAATTCGGACAATTATGCATGAAACCGGTCGGATTCGGGAAAAGAAGTTTTACACAATATTGACAAAGAAAATCGAGTTTGATAAAATATACAATTATAAAAGGAATTCAAGCGGTATTCCAATCTATTAAAAAAGGAGTGTGCAGCTATGGCGATTCAGTTTTATGAACTTCAAAATCCGAGCAACGCCAACCTTCCGATTCGTGTTGCGCGCGGGCATTTTGCAACCAGTCACAGCCACATCAATTACTATGTGGATCTGACAATGACCAAGTATAAGCTGTCCGAGGCGCGCGAGGCGGCGATTCAGTTGGCAAGCAAGTTCAAGGGCAGCACGATCATCGATACGATCCTGTGTCTCGACGGGACCGAGGTCATCGGCGCCTGCATGGCAAGCGAACTGACCAAAGTTGGCTTTACAAGCGTGAATGCGAACCGCACAATCTACGTCGTCACGCCGGAGCATACAACAGGCAGTCAGCTGATCTTTCGCGACAACGTGGCGCCCATGATCACCGAAAAGCACGTTCTGGTGCTGGCCGCTTCGGTCACGACGGGCTATACCGCGCAGGGCGCGATCGAGGCAATTCGGTATTACGGCGGCATGGCGGTCGGCGTCTGCTCAATCTTTGCCAATACGGACGAATGCTTTGGGTATAAGGTAACGTCGATCTTCCGCACCGAAAACATTCTGCTCGAATATGAGAGCAAACCCTCTTATGAGTGCCCGCTTTGCAAGGCCGGCGTTCCGCTTGACGCGATGGTCAATACTTACGGCATTTCAGGGTTCTGATTCGCAATTCAAACGAAGGACGGTCGAAGAACCGTCCTTCGTTTTGATTAGAAGGATTGCACATCGGCTTTCGCAAATGGACCTTCAATCAAACGCAAGGCCCTTGCAAGCCGACCCGAATCGGACTAAAATAAAAGAAAAACGGAGGGAATTCAAATGGCATTGCTGGATCAGCTTCACGCGGCAGCAAGAGCACAGATGGCGGAGTACTTTATGACCAAAGCGCTGCCGGCCGATCGCTATTCGCGTATGCAGTGGCCGAGGATGCTCCCTATGATGCGATTTTCGGTGGATCGCTATCGGGTGGAGGAATTTGGACAGCTGATGGTGATGCGAACCAGGGCGATGGGCGGGCTGATGCAGTTGGTAACTGCATCCTTCATGCCGTTTTCGGGAAAGTCGGTCCCGTATCTGCTGATTGACATGATGCAGATGCAAAAAAAGCGTACGGTGTTCATCGAATACTATGACTGCACGGCCGCAGGCGTATCGGCCCCGGAACTGGATGCAATCAGGAAAGCATATTCGGATGTGCCGGACTATGCGGAAAAACCTGCATGGTATATCGCGGAGCGGATGCCGTGTTCGTTAATCAAGGGCGTGACCGACGGATCGGAGGAGCGTTTGTGCGAGATGGTGATGACATCGATCGAGGCATATGCAAGGCTCTGCCGGACAGCGCCGGTTGATCCGAACAATCTGAAAAAGCTCGTCGAATTCCGAAGTCGGATGTTAACGGAGGGCAATCCGTCCTCCGCTACAATGGAAAAAGTGCTTGGTCCCGATGGAGCAAAGGCGTTTTTTGAGAACGTTGTAATGCCGATGAACTGAAAAACAATTGCCGCCCGATTGACGGGCGACATCTTTTATAGGTAAATTTTTTCCGAAGCAAACAGAATCTTTACAAAAATCCCACAAAAAATACATCTTCCGTTCATCGGATCGCGGTTATAATAGAACTATCAAAACGCGGAAAGAACGATGACTCGTTGACACCCGCATGGAGGAAATACACCATGAAGAAAAAGAAAACAGTCTGGCCATGGATCGTCATGGCGATCATTGCTGTTCTGGCCGTGGCCGGATGGCTTGGCATGCAGCGGCTGAATCAGCAAAGCGCAACGATCGACTATCAGACCTACACGGCGGCGCGCGGATCCGTTACGCGCTCGATCACCGGCAGCGGCAGGCTGGAAGCGATGGATTCCGAATCGGTCGAAGCCGAGGAGAACATTGCGGTTGAAACCGTTTCTGTGCAGGCGGGGGATGTCGTGCATGCGGGCGACGTGCTCTTGACCTATGACAAGGCATCCATACAGGATCGGATCGACGCACTGTATGAGGAGCTGTCCTCGCTGGATCAGCAGATCATGCGACGCACCGAGCGGAGCGCGATCACGGCGCCGACCTCCGGACGTGTCAAGGCACTCTATGCCAAAGCGGGGGACGATCTTGAAACCGTGATGAAGGAGTTTGGCGCGCTTGCGCTGCTTTCCTCGGATGATAAATTGCAGGTCAAAATTGCTTCGGATGCGGAGCTTGCGATCGGCAAGAACGTCACCGTCACCTATGAGGGCGGGCGGCAGAACGGTACGATTGCAAACGTGACAGAGGACGGATACCTGGTTACGCTGCCGGACGGCAATCTTCCGGTCGGCAAAAAGGCAGAGGTGCTCGACCGCGATGTCAAGCTTGGCGAAGGCACACTCGAAATCCATGCGCCGATCTACGTTTACGGCACGAACGGAACTGTGGAAAGCGTCAACGTTTCGCTGAACAACACGGTTTATTTCGGCTCGAAGCTGTTCACGCTTGCCGATAAGCCGGCGAGCAGCAGCTATACCGAAGCAGTCTCTTCGCGAACGGAGAAAGCGGAGGACCTGAAGAAAGCGTATGAACTGTGGAACAATCCGGTTTTGCTTGCACCGACGGACGGTGTGGTTGCCAGCTGCAATGCAGCGGAGGGCAAACCGGTCACGGGAGACGCGTTCGTGCTGCATACGGGCGGTGCGGCAAAGATGACCGTTTCGGTCGATGAACTGGATATCGGCGTAGTATCGCTCGGACAGCATGCCAGCGTCACGCTTGATGCGTTTTCGGGCGAATCGTTTGATGCAGAAGTGACGCGCATCTCCCGGCTCGGGACCGCGTCGGGCAGCATCACGACCTATGCAGTCGAGCTGACGATTCAGGGAGACGAACGATTTCTGGAAGGAATGAACGGCAGCGCGGTCATCACGGCGCAGCGGAAGGACGATGTGCTGTTGATCCCGGTCGCGGCGATCTACGAGGATGAAACAGGCGTGTACGTGTACGTTCAGACCGCGGACGGCGCCGCGCGGCACGACGTGACAACCGGACTTTCCGACGGAACGAATGCCGAGATTACCGGCGGCCTTGCGGAAGGCGAGGTTGTGCGGTACCAGGGCGCCTATGTCGGAATTGTCGATCGGTATCAGCAGTATGGCATGATGGGCCGCGGAGGCAATTGAGATGGCGGAGAAAAAGCCGATTATCAGCATGCGTGAGATCTCGAAGATCTACCATGTCGGCGGGGAAGAGGTTCGCGCGCTGGACGGCGCAAGCCTGACGGTTTACGAAGGCGAGTTTGTCGCGATCATCGGACCGTCCGGCAGCGGCAAGTCTACGCTGATGAATATCATGGGCTGTCTGGATACCGCTGATGCGGGAACGTATCTTCTGGACGGACAGGAGATCGGGCAGTATTCCGAGCGCGAGCTGGCGCGCGTGCGCAACCGAAAAATTGGGTTTGTATTTCAGAATTTCAACCTGCTCTCGCGCCTTACCGCGGCGGCAAACGTCGAACTGCCCTTGATTTATCAGCACCTGGGCTTTGGCGAGCGTAAAAAACGTGTGGCCGCAGCGTTGGAACGTGTGGGACTTTCGGCCCGTGCCGAGCACAAACCGACCGAGCTGTCCGGCGGGCAGCAGCAGCGCGTCGCTGTTGCGCGGGCACTTGCGACGAATCCGTCGATCCTGCTTGCCGACGAGCCGACCGGCAATCTGGATTCCAAAACCGGCGCGGACATCATGGCCCTGTTCCATGACCTGCACAAGGGCGGCGCGACGATTGTGCTGATTACGCATAACGAGGAGATCGCCGCACAGGCCGAGCGCTGCATCCGCATCATGGACGGCAAGGTGACGGAGGTGCGCTGATATGATCCTGCAAAGCATTAAAATGGCATGGGAGTCCGTGCGCTCGAATAAGATGCGTTCCTTTTTGACGATGCTCGGAATCATCATCGGCGTCATGGCACTGGTCGTGATGGTATCGCTCGTCAACGGCGCAACCGGTGCGGTCACGAGCGAAATCTCTGCGCTCGGCAACGATCTGCTGTCGGTATCGGTTCGTGATGACAAGGGCAGCCCTCTGCGGCTCGAGGACCTTACGGCTATGGCGGCGGATCCGATGATTGCAACGATTGCTCCCGACGGATCGATGTATGCGAATGTCAAACACGGCTACAACGAGGTGCGTTCCTCGGTGATGGGGACAACTGCGCCCTACTTCGCGATCGAAGGATTGCAGCTCAAGGATGGGCGGCTTTTGAAAACCGTGGACGTTGAAAACGCAGCGTACGTTGCGGTATTGTCCAACGACGCTTCGGAGGAGCTGTTCGGCGGAGAGCCGGCGCTCGGCAAGACGATCACGATCGACGGGCGAAGCTTTACGGTTGTCGGAACCCTGGAGAAGAACGACTCACTGATGGCGTCGATGTTCCGAAACTATGAGGTGTATGTCCCGTACACGGTTGAGTCGCGCATGGCGGGACAGCCCTATGTCAGTTCGTTTGCGGTTGCGGCGGCGGGCGATACGGACGCCGCGGAGCAGGCGGTTGCGAAGATGCTGCTTGCGCGGTTCGACCAGGACGACGATGCATTCACGATCATCAACATGTCGAGCATTTCGTCCGCGATGGACACCGTGACCGGAACGCTGTCCCTGCTGCTCGGCGGAATCGCGGCGATTTCGCTGCTCGTCGGCGGGATCGGCATTATGAATATCATGCTGGTTTCGGTGACTGAGCGCACCAAAGAGATCGGTATCCGCAAGGCGATCGGTGCGGGCCGCGGGACGATCCTGATGCAGTTTTTGATCGAAGCGCTGATGCTGTCCTTGCTCGGCTGCATCTTCGGCTTGCTGCTGTCGGCGCTGATTCTTGCAATCGCATCGCATATTGCGGGAACGATCACGTTTTCAATGTCGGCGGATGTCGTTCTGCTTGCGGTCGGATTTTCGAGCGCAATCGGATTGCTGTTCGGCCTGTATCCGGCCAATCAGGCGGCCAAGAAACATCCGATCGATGCGCTTCGCTACGAGGGATAACGATAAAACAAGAGCTGTAAAGACCTTTGGGCCTTTGACAGCTCTTTTTTGTTTGGAGGGAGCTTACCGGTTCAGATGCGCTACGCACACATCTAAAAACCGCGCGATTAGCTGGGAGGTGTCGCTTTTTCGCCAGATGGCCGAGACGGTCATCTCCGCTTCGTGCCCGAGCACGGGTCGAACCTCTACGGATGTCGGCTCGACAAGATGATCGGTCAAGTACGACGGCAGCAGCGCATAGCCGAGCCCCGCGGTAACCGCCACGATGTTGGTATCGATATCGTCCGAAACAAACGACAACTCCGGCAGAAAACCGGCGTTCAGAAAGAACCTCGTAACGGAGGAAGCTTCCCCGACCTCATCGGTGGGCTTTTCCACGTCCACAAGTCGATAGCCTTTGAGTTCCTCGGGACGGACGAAGGGATTTCGCGCAAGCGGGTGGCCGATCGGACAGAGCACCATCAACGGGTATTCCCGAATATCGAGAGCGACGCAATCATCATAGACATCGCGATATCGATGCGTAAAAATCAGGTCGATTTTCCCGTTGCGCAGCTCCCGGAAGAGCGAGTTAACCGAGCCGCGCATCAGGGACAGACTGACCTGCGGATACTGATTGTGAAAATCATTCAGCGCATGGGACAGCCCTTCGTGCTCATATCCGCGCAAAAAGCCGACTTTCAGCGTGCCGCTGACTTCGCCGCTGTGCGTTCGGATATGCTGCCGCGCTTCGTGTACATGGAACAGGATTGCCTTGGCATCCTCGCGCAGCAGTTTTCCTGCCGAGGTCAATTCCACGTGTCGCTTTGTACGGTTAAAAAGGATCGTTCCGAGTTCCTCTTCAAGCGCCTTGATCTGCTGCGTCACAGCCGTCTGCGACACAAAGAATTCGGCAGCCGTGCGGGTAAAGTTCAGCGTTTCGCACAGGGATACGAAGTATTCGAGCTGTCGGATCTGCACGGGAAATATCCTCCACATATATAAGTTTTATTTATTATATCAAACAATCTAATTATTTTACAAGTATTATTCTCAACATTATAATAGTAAAGTAAATTATTTGAAAAAACGACGGTTCCGTTTTTTTCGAAAACGGAAAGAGGAGACCGTCGGAATCAAAAAAGACCCGGTTAAGGAGGAGAAAACACAAATGCTTGGTATCAACATGAATGACGTCATCACGACAATCGGATTGCTCAAAAACTATCTGATTGCGATCGGTGTCGTTCTGGCGCTGGCGATCATCATCTCGCTGATTGCCATCAAGATCAAAAAGCCCGAAAAGGGCCTGGTACGCGGAAGCGCATGGGTCTGCTTTATCCTTGCGACAGCGCTGCTGATCAATGCGATCCTTGTCGGCCCGATGTACAGCATGGTCAGCATGGTGTTCAGCAAGGGCGGCGACATCAGCGAAAAGAGCATCACCGAAGCCAGCGAGCTTTGCGAAACGATCGCAGACGAGGGCTTTGTCCTGCTCAAGAACGACGGCCTGCTGCCGCTCGGCAGCAATGCCAAGGTGAACACGTTTGGCTGGTCGTCCACGAACCCGGTTTACGGCGGCACCGGTTCCGGTTCGCTGTCCGGTCTGTATGAAACCGTCAGCCTGCTGAAGGGACTCGAGAACGCGGGTGTGCAGTACAACCCGGATCTGGTCAAGTTCTACACCGACTGGCGCACCGCGCGTCCGAACATCGGCATGATGGGCCAGGATTGGACGATTCCGGAGCGCAGCATCGACGAATATGAGGCGGCCGGCATTTTCGACAATGCAAAGGCTTACTCCGACACGGCAATGATCGTCATCGCCCGTTCCGGCGGTGAAGGCGCCGACCTGCCCAAGAGCCTCGATCCCGCGGTTCCGTCCACGTTCAACGATGACGGTAAGGGCACGATGTTCAGCGCAACGGGTCTTAGGTACAGCGAGTTCCCCGAGGATCTGGATGCTTCGAAGCACTATCTGGAGCTGACCACGCGTGAGGCGGCGATGGTCGAGCGCGTCACGAGCGAGTTCCAGAACGTTATCGTCGTGATCAACGCTTCCAACGCGATGGAGCTTGGCTGGGTCAACGATTATCCGAGCATCAAGGCCGTTATCCTTGCGCCGGGCCCCGGTCAGACGGGCTTCAACGCGCTGGGCAATATCCTCACCGGTAAGGTGAATCCGTCCGGTCGTACGATCGACACGTTTGTCGCCGATCTGACTGCATCGCCGAACTTCAATAACATCGGCGAATTCCAGTACACGAACCTTGCGGATGTTTCCCCGATGAGCTACGGCTTCCCGGTAACCCCGAACTTTGTGGACTATGTCGAGGGCATCTATGTCGGCTATCGCTGGTATGAGACCGCTGCAGCCGAGGGTGCGATCAACTATGACGAGGCTGTCGTCTATCCGTTCGGTTACGGCCTCAGCTACACCACGTTCGAGCAGACGATGGGCGAGATCACCGAAGCAAACGGCACGATCTCCTTTGACGTTACCGTCAAGAACACCGGCTCCGCTGCGGGCAAGGATGTTGTGGAAGTTTACTTCAACCCGCCCTATACCAACGGCGGCATTGAAAAGTCTGTTGCCAACCTGATCGCGTTTGCCAAGACCGGCATTCTGCAGCCCGGCGCAAGCGAGACCGTGAAGATCTCCTTCCAGGCGGAGGATATGGCTTCGTTCGATTATCAGGGCGCAGGCGCATACGTTCTCGAGGCAGGCGACTATGTGATCTCGATCAACAAGGATTCGCATACCGTCATCGACTCCAAGACGTACAATGTCGGCGCAACCGTTACCTACGGCGAGAACAACAAGCGCGAGAGCGATCAGGAAGCGGCAGTTGCACGCTTTGCCTATGCGCAGGGCGACGTCACCTATCTGTCCCGTGCGGATCATTTCGCCAACTATGAGGAAGCAACCGCCGCTCCGACGAATTTTGAGATGAGCGACGCTGCAAAGGCCGGTTTCTACAACCATACCAACTACGATCCGACGCAGTTCAACAATCCGAACGACGTCATGCCGACGACCGGCGCAAAGAACGGTCTGAAGCTTGCGGACTTGCGCGGCAAGGACTATGACGATCCGCAGTGGGAGAAGCTGCTCGATCAGCTGACGATTGACGATATGGTCAGCCTGATCGGCACCGGCGGCTATCAGAGCGTAGCCGTGGAATCCGTCGGCAAGACACAGCAGGTTGACTGCGACGGCCCGGCCTCCATCAACAACAACTTCACGGGCAAGGCGTCCATCGGCTTCCCGGCCGGCGTTGTGATTGCTTCGACCTGGAATGTGGATCTTGCAAAGCAGTTCGGCCAGTCCATCGGCCGGATGGCGGATGAAATGGACGTTTCCGGCTGGTACGCTCCGGCAATGAACATCCACCGTTCCGCGTTTGCAGGACGTAACTTCGAGTACTATTCCGAGGACGGTTTGATCTCCGGCAAGATGGCTGCCAACGCGATCCTCGGCGCAGCGGAGAGCGGCGTTTACGCGTTCATGAAGCACTTCGCACTGAACGATCAGGAGACGCACCGTACCGACATGCTCTGCACGTGGACGAACGAGCAGGCCATGCGTGAGATCTATCTCAAGCCGTTTGAAATTTCCGTGAAGGAAGGCAAGTGCGGTGCGGTCATGTCTGCATTCAACTACATCGGCAACAAGTACGCGGCTGCGACCACCGAACTGCAGAACGAGGTTCTGCGCGGTGAATGGGGCTTTAGAGGCATGGTGCTGACGGACTACT
>JAUMVL010000312.1 GCA_030530185.1 Clostridia bacterium
GAGGCGGCGACGAACGTCAGCAAACTTCCGGCGCTGGCTTACAAGGATGCGCCGCGTCCGGCGAATCCTACGGAGCAGGCTTTCGGCAAACCGGATTATCCCATGACGGTGTTTGATCCGAAATTCGGCTGGTATGCCTTCCCACGTATCCCCGATGCCCACGACAGCTACAATCTGGACATGAGCTGCAGTATGGAGGCCTGTCTGAAATTCCTGGCCGGACGTCTGGCGAAAAAGGATGTGAGCGGGCTTTATGCGCTTTTGGGAGGGAACGGAAAATGAATTACAACATGACACTGGAACAGAAGGTGCACAGCTGTGAGGCCTTCATCGACATAGAACGAGAGTGGTCTACGCACGTTTTCTATCACGCGATCGAGGATCGTCCCGGATACACGTCTACCTATAAATGGTCGCACCGGGATGATTGTGCCGGTACGCATGGCTTCGGTTGTCTGGTCGGCTACGACCGCTGCGAGATCGAATGGCGCACCGGCATTTACGAAGGAACGGATATGGATCTGCCTGTCATGCGTGAACGCTATCCCGAACTGGCCGACAACGACGATTACTTCGGTTTTGCCGTTCACAATCTGTGCTCAAGCGTGATTGAGGTGGCGGAGGACGGCCAGAGCGCGCGCAGCTCGTTCTATACGCCCGGCCTGATCGGCCGGCCCAGCACGCCGATGGGCAATGTGATGCTCTTTATCATGTGGGAGCGCTACGGTCAGGACTGGGTGTTTGAAGACGGAGACAGCAAAACCGGAGAGTGGAGACTTCTTCATAACCGTGTGGCCGAGGACTTCAATCTCTGGCTAAACGGCTCCAACTATGCCGCCGACGAATACAAAAAGCTTATGGCTACCGGCGAGATCGTTTGCCCAATGATGAGCCAGGAGAGCCCGCGCAACATTGAGATCATGGGCCCGACGCATTTTGACCTCAGCCTTGTGCAGCTGCCGCAGAAGGAGCCTTCCTGTCCGGTGCCCTACAGGACCTTTGACGAGACGGACAGCTACATCCCACCCCAGGGAACCGGCTACCGGGCCATCCGCGTGTTTGACAACGGAAGCAACTGACGAGAGGGAAAATCATGAGCTATGAACATCTGCTGCAGCCGCTGACCGTAGCGGGAAGGATCTATAAAAACCGCATGACGGCCTCTCCGGCGCTGGCCGGCATCATTTGTCCGGACGGTGCTTTCCCAGAGGAGGATTACCGCGTCGTCGAGCGCAAGGCGGCCGGCGGATGCGCCAGTGTGTGCATTGGGGAGACGGAGGTAAACTTTGTTTACGGAAATAAGTCCGGCTTCCCGCCGCGCATCGACTATACAGACTGGAGCGGGCGGCAGTTCCGGGAATGGCGCCGTCATGCCGATATGATACACCGGCACGGTGCTCTGGCTTTGGTCCAGCTCTGTCAGGCCGGCAATCTGCGCCAGAACAGCACCGGATGTACCGGGCCGGGCTATGGACCGGACGCGCTGACCGCCGTGGACGGAACGCCTATTCTGGCCATGGACGAGGCGATCATGGCCGACTCCGTGAAAAGCTGGCAGGAGGCGGCGAGGTACATGAAGGCTGCGGGTTTTGACGGCGTGAATCTCCACTTCGGACACTCGTGGCTGCCGCACCAGTTTCTTTCGCCGCGAACCAACCACCGTACCGACGAATACGGAGGAAGCATTGAAAACCGTATGCGCTTTCCGCTTAGGATCCTGGCCGGCGTGCGGGAGGCGGTTGGAGAGGATTTTATTCTGGAAATGCGTATTTCCGGCTCCGAGCGCTGCGAGGGCGGTATGCCTCTGGATGAGGTGACGGAATTCTGCCGG
>JAUMVL010000313.1 GCA_030530185.1 Clostridia bacterium
CTCCAACGCCTTCCCCCACGCCGACCCCGTCCCCGACCCCGACGCCAACCCCGGTTCCGACGCCGCACGCCGTCGAGGCCTCGGATCCGAAAAACTGGGGATTCTACTCGCAGATTGCAATCGGCGACCGCGCGGTGGATTCCTATACGCGCGAGCAGCCGATCTGCTTCGGCAGCGGAATGGAATACGCGCAACTGCCGGGCATTGTAACCTTGCGCGGCGACAACTTTCGGCATAACCCCGCATACGGAACGGTGCCGGAGCTGAACGGCTCCATTGAAAAAATCTGGTCCGTCGGCACCAACTCCCTGACCAAGAGCGGCGGCAACGGCGCCTGGACCGGCAGCGGCTGGACCGGACAATGCCTGATGGTGCAATGGCCCAAGCGCACGCGGCAGATTATGAATCTGTACGACGAGTATAAAGAAAAGGATGATTGGACCGAAGTCATCTACGCGACGATGGATGGCAATGTCTATTTTCTCGACGCGGCAACCGGCAAACCGACGCGAAAAAAGCTCAAGATCGGGATGCCGCTCAAGGGCGCCGGCGCGCTGGATCCGCGCGGCTGGCCGATCCTTTACGTCGGATCGGGCGACAACTACGACAACGACAAACAAAAGGCGCGCGCCATGGCGTTCAGCCTGATTGACTTTACCAAGCTCTGGGAGGTCGGCAAAGCCAAGGATCGCCTGTCCTATCGTGTGTGGCACGCCTATGACAGCTCGGTGCTCGTCGATGCGGGATCCGATACCGCGATCATCCCGGGCGAAAACGGTATTCTCTATACGCTGCACATGAACACGGTCTATGACGAAGAGGCGGGAACGCTGACGATGGACCCCGATCCCGTTGTGAAGCAGCGATATCATGCGCACCGACTCGCGCCGGATGCGAAGAAAACGTACCGCTACGGCTATGAATCAAGTGCTGCCGCATGGCAGAACTTCGTCTTTCTGTTTGACAACGGCGGCTTTGCGCACTGTGTCGATCTCAACACGATGGAAACCGTTTGGGTGCAGGACGTCAGAGACGATGTGAACTCCACCCCTGCCCTGGAGCAAACCGAGGACGGGCTTTCTCTCTATGTCGGCAACACGGTCGATGCGACCGCGGACGGGTCCAAGGGCGTCTCGTCATTCTTCAAGCTCGATGCGCTGACCGGCGAGATCCTCTGGCAGTTTGACAAGAACGTCACGACGACCTCACACATCACCGGCGGATGTATGTCGAGCGCCGTGCTCGGCGAGCAATCGCTTTCGGGCCTCGTGTTTACGACCTTCAGCTCCACCAGCGGCAAGCAGAAGGGCACGCTGTACGCGTTCAGCACCGAAACCGGCGACGTTGTCTGGGACTATGCGCTCGACAGCTATACCTGGTGCTCGCCGCTGGCGCTCTACACCGAAAGCGGTCAGGGGTATCTGCTGATTCTTGACCACGTCGGCAAGGTCTATCTGTTCGACGGACAGACCGGACAACTATTGACTTCTCTCAAGCTCTCCGAAAATATCGAAGCGTCACCGTGCGCATTCGGAGATCTGATTGTGATTGGCACGCGGACAAGGCATATTCTGTGCCTGCGCGTGTCCTGATGACATGGAGGTATTATGGACACCAAGAAAAAGAAAAAAAGAAGAAGGAGGAAGGCGCAACCGAGGTTTTACATCATCATCTCGCTGTTCATCATTCTGATCCTGCTTCTTCTGGGGCTGCTGATCTTTATGATTGTTGCCCTGGTTCGAAACTCGGAGGAGCAAACTGCGTACAACGCGTATCTCGAGCAGAATGAAACGGGCATGTACGGCAATCCGGAGCAAACGATCTC
>JAUMVL010000314.1 GCA_030530185.1 Clostridia bacterium
TCCGGTTGAGAGGGACAACAACGAAACCTCGTCGTATCCGGTGCATGCAACCAGTTCATGCGCCTGCTTCAGCAGAGTCTCCTCGGTCCTTTCACGTACCGGCCGGTAGATGTACCCCGCTTGGCAGAACCGGCAGCCGCGGGTGCATCCGCGCATGACCTCAATCGCAACACGGTCGTGAACGATGTTCATGTTCGGCACAACCTGTTTGCCGATGTACGGTGCATGCTCAAGATCCTTCAGAATGCGGCGGCGCACTCTTTTGGGCGCGCAGTCTTCGGTCGGATGAATTTCGACAAACCTGCCGTTTTCGGTCGTCACGTCGTAAAACGCCGGAATATAGACGCCCTCGATCGAAGCAAGCCGCTTCAGCGTTTCCCGTTTGGAAAGGCCCTCCCGCTTGGCCTGCCGTGCGATTTCGATCACCTCATTGTCCAGATCCTCGCCGTCGCCGATGCAGATCACGTCGAACAGCTCGGCAACCGGCTCCGGGTTAACCATGCATGGTCCGCCGGCAAGCAGGATCGGGTCGGATTCCGAGCGCTCCGACGCTTTGAACGGAATCCCGGAAAGATCCAGCATCGTCAGGATATTGGTATAACACATCTCATACAGCAGCGAAAATCCGACAATATCGAACGCTTTCAGCGGAGATTTCGTCTCCATCGTAAACAGCGGTTGTCCGCTCTTTCGAAGCGCCTCCTCCATATCCGTCCACGGCGCATAGCAGCGCTCACAGTACACACCGTCCAGCAGGTTGATCGTGTGATACAGAATCCGGCTGCCCATGTGGGACATGCCGATTTCGTACACATCGGGGAAACAGAGTGCAAACCGATAATCGTATTCCGTCTTCTCGATCATGTTCCATTCATGTCCGATATACCGCGCTGGTTTTTCCACCTGCATCAACAGTTTTTCCAAAATCACAGAATCCAAAGCATTTACCCTTTCGCAAAAGATTGCGCATTTCAAACCAATGAAAGTATATCACGGATTTCAGCGTCGGTCAATTATCGGATCAAAATTCAACATTCCCGTAAAATCTTCCCAAGAGCCTTGCTTACCGGCCTTTTTTTTGGTATGATTTTTGTATGAAAAAGTCAAGAAAACACAATCTCTTATATAAAGCCGTTCTGCTGCTGATTCTGATATCAGGATTGCTTGGCTGCAAAGCGGAGGTTCCGCCGCAGCCGAGTCTTACGCTGACGGTCTTTTCCTGCGGCAAAGCCGACGCCATGCTGCTGCAATTCGATGGTTACAACGTCATGATTGATACCGGCGAAAACGGGGATGGCGAGGATCTTGTCAAAGAGCTTGTTTTGCGGCAAGTCGAGAAAATTGATCTTCTGATTTTGACGCATCATGACAAGGATCACATTGGCGGCGCAGATACCGTGCTTGAGAACCTGCCTGTCACGTCGCTTCGCATGCCGGCATACGAGAGTGATTCCAAGCAATACATACAATTGACCGAAGCACTGAAGCAGGCAGACGTCGAGGTGTTTCGTATGAGCGAAGACGCAACGTTCTCCCTCGGGGGGGCCGACTTTACGATCTGGACGTCAACCGTCGATTACAACGGCAAGAACGACACTGAGCAGTCGCTCGTAACCAAGGTCGTCTACGGCGGCAAATCGTTTTTGTTCATGGGAGACGCCGAAGAAGCGTGGCTCAAAGAACTGTGTCTTTCCGGCCGCAATCTGACCTGCAACGTGCTGAAACTCCCCCACCACGGCGTTTACGACAAAAACCTGATCACGCTGCTTCCGCTGACGCTCCCGGAATATGTTTTGATTACAGACTCCGTGAAAAATCC
>JAUMVL010000315.1 GCA_030530185.1 Clostridia bacterium
AAAAAAAACTACCCTACAAGTTGGAGGAAGGAAAGCGTATGCAGGGTGTAACGGGTTTTGTTGAGCCGAAACGTGAACACAGCCGCAAGCCAGAAACCATGCGCAGAATGATCGAACGTGTTTCCTATGCCCCGCGCATCGAGTTGTTTGCACGCAGAGCAGCGTCCGGCTGGAAAGTATGGGGTGACGAGGCGCCAGAGGAACAGGAGGATGCAACTTGAAGATACCGTCTTTCGTGCGAATCAACGGCACTGATTATCCCGTGGAGCGTGTGAAGTCGCTGAATGATGGGACGAACATTGCGCATGGGTACGCTGATTTTGTTCACAATCGCATACAGTTAAACCCTGATACGCAGGGGTATGAGCACATGTGCGTCACGCTTTGGCACGAAATCCTGCACATCCTAATCAATAACGCACAGATTGAAGTGCCTGATGAAGAACAGCTTGTGCGGGCGCTCTCTGGCGGAATCTATCAGGTGCTTCAAGACAATGGCTGCCGTCTGTTCGATATTGTGCCGGTCGATGAATCGGCAAAAGAAGAAACGATTGGAGGAGGAAACCATGACTCGTGAAGAAGTGCTACAAGCCGCCGCGAAGTGTGTGAACGGTAACAGGCAAGAGGACTACGGTTCTCCCGAAAACAACTTTGGATTGGTTGCCGCATTCTGGAATGCTTATCTTCACCCCTATATGCGCCCGAACATTATCGGCATCGACTCGAAAGACGTTGCGGCGATGCTGGGACTGCTGAAAATCGCCCGTATCGCAACGGGGCACGGAAAAGCAGATAACTGGATCGATCTCGCAGGATATGCGGCCTGCGGTGGTGAGCTTGAGCGAGCGGAAGAAGCTACACGAAGTGAAGGAGATGAACGCACATGATTTTGGGCGACTCTGAAATTAAGCGGATGATGGCGGAGGGTTATTTCCCGGCGTATCCTAAATTGCTCATTAACCCAGCGAGCATGAACGTGCGCATTGGCGCATCCTTCTTGGTTCCTCGACGCAAGTGGTTCGGTAGTGTGGCGTTGGGCGACGAGGTAAAGTACAAGAAAATCGTTTTGCAAAAAGGTAAGGCGTTCAAGTTGCGTCCCGGTCAGTTTGCACTCGCCACGACAATAGAGTCCATCAACTTGCCGCTGCATCTTGCGGCGTTTGTGCAGGGGCGTTCTTCCATCGGTCGCGCAGGGTTGACAGTGCAGAACGCTGGCTTTATCGACCCCGGTTTTCATGGACACATTACGCTGGAGCTCAAAAACGAAACGAAAAACACGATTTTGATACGCCCCGGTTATCCTGTGGCGCAGATTGTGTTCGAGCAAGCGCAAGGTGTCGAGCGTCCGTACACTGGCAAATACTGCGGTCAGACAGAAGCAACCGGAAGTCGAATGCACCTTGATAAAATTCCTCGCTGAGAGTTTGGTGGCCCGCCGTACTACTATCTTGCGGCGGGTCTTTTATCTGAGAAAATAGTCAAAAATATTTTGCTGAGCATATTGACAAGCAAAATATTTTTGCTATAATAAACTCATCAGCTAAAAATATTTAGCTATTGTGGACGGTCACAAGCCGTCATCAATTCAAGCACGATCCCGATGAGCAGGAGGCGCAGAACCATGAGTAACGACGTAGGAAAGCCCCTTCCTGAAATGCGAATGCGGCAGGGGGAGATGGACGGACTCTTCGCCATGTTTGCCGCGTTACAGGAGTTTGACGGGGTAAAAACCGATATGCGGGACAGGCTCAAAGCCATCCCTAACGGATACCGCGATTTGCGGCTGGCGGAGGCTACGCTGACGCGGCTGTTAGCGCG
>JAUMVL010000046.1 GCA_030530185.1 Clostridia bacterium
CGTCCGGACAGGTCAACCGATCGGTCTGCATGGCAAATCCCGCTTCAAGCGATGCTGCTTCCAGATCGTAAATCTGAGTCGAATAACGGGGGCTTGCCTCGGCAACCTCATTTCCGGCACAAAAGGTTCTCTGATTTACAAACGCCAGCCCCGTAAAAAGCAGAATCAGAACAACAAGGCCGATTCATTCGTACAGCCTTGCCTTGCTGCCGGTCAGGAAGGTATGGTTACGCGATTTTGCCATAGCTTATTCCACGTCGCGAATGACTTGCGCCGGCGGATCGTCAAGCTGATGCGGATTGCGGATATAGCTTTTCATCAGCTTGAATGCAGAGGCATAGTAGAACCCATCGCAGATGCGTTCATCGCAGACGACCGTATAATCGACATACTTGTGCGTGACAACCGTACCGTCCGCTTGCAGGTCGTTCTCTTTCCGCTTCGCGCCGAAGGAAAGGAAGGCAGGAACGTTGCCGAAGTCATAGAGATGATGGTACACCGGCGGAATGCCAAGCGAGCCCATGGATGTAATAAAGAACGAGCCGTGGAACGGACTGACCTCCAAAAGCGATTTTGGAAGCAACCCAAAGTAGTCGATCAGCTTCAAAAACCAGATCGAGAATTTCAGGAGCACGCCGGGGATGTGTGCGATCACGTCGGCAGTCTTGTCAAAGTCACTGTCGGGAGCTCCGGAACGGATATCCTCGAGGAGCTTATTCAGCTTCTCATAAACCTGATCCGCCGTGTCCGTCGGCAGAAAATGCATTTTGACAATTGTCTCTTCGGCTTCGAGCGTCATCTCCCGTTTCACGGTCAGCAGCACCTGAATATCGTCATCCCGTGCGAACAGCTTTTGCCCGGACAGGAAGCGGTTGACGCCGGGACGCTGCGAGACCACGTGCACATATGCCGCAAGGAGGACATGCATAATACCGAAGCCCTTCAGGCCTTGCTTGCGTTTTTTCCGAATATAGTTTTCCACCTCGGTAACTTCAAATGAGTCGTGGAAATAAACGCTCGAACCGTTGCGGTTGGGCATAATGTACAGCGCAACCCGGTTCATCGCAGGCAGAGAACGAATCAGCCGTCCGTCTTTGCGATCGCCAAATCGTTTATGATACTTCTTCGGTTCTTCCTGTTGCTGCTTTGGCTTTGCCGGCGTTTCGACAGGTGAGACATTGGACTCCACTTCTTCCATCGCAATAACCCCTCGATTCATTCGATACCTTAAGTATAGCAAAAAAAACTCGTCTTGCAAGACTGTTTTTCGTTGCAATGGGACAGAAAAACGGATATAATGCGAAACAGGGAGATGCTATCATGCAACACAAACCGGAGATTTTGGCGCCTGTCGGGTCGGAAGAAGCCTTGATCGCCGCCGTGCGAAGCGGCGCGGATGCAGTTTATTTCGGGACGGGCGAGTGCAACGCAAGACGAAACGCAGGCAGGTTTGAGGGTGAAGCGCTGGACGAGGCGGTTCGCTATTGTCATGCGCGCAATGTTCGCGTCTATCTGACCGTCAACACGCTGTTAAGGGATGAGGAACTGCAAACTGCTGCAAATACCTTGGAACATATCGCCCGAAGCGGCGCGGATGGCGTCATCATTCAGGACTTTGCCGTAGCGGACCTCGCAAAAAGAATTTGTCCGTCGCTTGAACGCCATGCGTCTACACAAATGGCAGTACACAATGCGGCGGGCGTTCTGCAATTGGAGGAGATGGGCTTCTCACGCGTTGTATTGGCGCGGGAGCTTTCCGGGAAGGAAATTCGGCTTATCCGGGAACAAACTCATGCTGAGCTCGAGGTGTTTGTACACGGTGCGCTTTGCATGAGTGCATCCGGCATGTGTTATCTGTCCGCAAGTCTCGGCGAGCGAAGCGGAAACCGCGGTACGTGCGCGCAGCCGTGCCGGCTTCCGTTTGCATGCAACGGAGCGGATTACTGCCTGTCGCTGAAGGATATGTCGCACCTGTCGTATTTGCAGGAGCTTGCCAAGATCGGGGTTGCCTCATGTAAGATAGAGGGGCGCATGAAGCGTCCGGAATATGTTGCGGCATCAGTCAACGCGGCACGTTGTGCGCGGGACTGCGAACCATATGAGACGGACGGCCTCAAAGCTGTTTTCTCGCGCAGCGGGTTTACCGACGGCTATTATACCGGAAAACGCGATCATTCCATGTTCGGGGTTCGGACACAGGAGGATGCGGAACGGTCCAAGGCGGTCTTGTCGGGATTTAAGGAACTGTATCGCAGCGAGCGGGCTTCGGTACCGATTTCGGCTGCACTGACCGTTCAAACGGGCATTCCGATTTCTTTAACCGTATCAGACGGAATAAACACAGTCAATGTGACGGGAGCGCTTCCGCAAGCGGCGCAAACCGTTTCGGCAACCGAACAGACATTGTTGCGAAATCTCCAAAAAACAGGCGGCACTCCGTTCGCCTTGCAGAAGGCGAATGTTTTGCTGGATGATGGGCTGATGGTTCCGTCTTCGAGCTTAAATGCCCTAAGACGCGAAGCACTCGAACATCTGCTGCATAAACGGGAACAGCCTCTCCAAAGAGAGATTCATTCCGTGACAGTTTTGCAGCAAGCGCATGGAAGGCATTGCAAAACACCGCAAATGCGGGTTCGATATGCAAACGTCGGACAGATGGTTGCCGATCCGGCCGTTTCGGCCTGTTCCTTGCCGATCGGTGAGCTGATTTCTCATCCGGAGCTGATCGCCCCGAACGTATGGTGCGAGCTGCCGGAGCTGATTTACCCGATGGAGGAGGAACGGATCGAACGACAGCTGCTTGCCTTAAAAGAGCAGGGATTAACGGATACGGTTGTCGGAAATATCGGAGCAATTCGGCTTGCAAAGAATGCGGGGCTGAAGGCGCATGGCGGATATGGATGGAACCTTACCAATCATCTTGCGGCTGAAGCCATGGCGCGGATGGGGTTGGAGGATTTGACCGTTTCGTTCGAACTGTCGTATCCGAAGATGCGCGATCTCGCTTCTGAAATTCCACTCGGCTGCATTGTAGCGGGCAGGCTTCCGCTGATGCAGCTTCGATCTTGCCCGGCGAGGAAAAACACCGGGTGCGGTACATGCGACGGGCACCCGGTTGTTACCGACCGCACGGGTCGCTCGTTCCCGCTTGTCTGCCACAATCGCAGCTATTCCACCATGCTGAACAGCGTGCTGTACGATACGGCGGATAAGCGTTGGCCGGGTCTCGATTTCTATACGGTCTATCTGACGATCGAGACAAAAGAAGAAGCACGAATGCTTCTGTCTTCTGTTCTGGCCCATGAAAAGCCGGATCGAGAACGCACGACCGGTATGAGTTTCCGGACGCTTTTGTAAATGGAATACTTCTTTTGTCAAACCGTGGGCTTCGGCTCACGGTTCTTTTCATACATGCCGTCACAATCGCATACAGTAGGGCATGACGGAGGACGAGCATGGAACGATGGAAAACCGAATTGCTGCCGCTGCTTCCGCGAGCGGTACAGAATGTTTTGAAGCAGATCCCGGAGGAGGAATGTTTGCTGGAGATCCGGTTGCGCGCGGAACAACCGATGCAGCTTGTATTTGCGACCGGTGATCGCAGCGTCTATGCGGCGGGCGGAAGGCCGATGCTGACGCAGGACGCGTGCGTGAATCTTTTGTCCGCCTTTTGCGAACAATCGGTCTACGCATGGGAACAGGAGCTTTCGGACGGATTTCTGACGATCCGGGGAGGCTTTCGTGTCGGTATTGCAGGCCGTGCGATCCGGCAGGAGAACGGTCTCGTTCGCTATACCAATGTCAACGGATTCTGCATTCGGATTATCCGGGAGGTGAAGAATGCTGCAAGGCCGCTGGTTCCGTTTTTGACGGAACATGGTAGAGTGCAGTCGATTCTTTTGATCTCGCCGCCGAATTTCGGGAAGACGACCGTGCTGCGGGATCTCATTCGGATCGTATCAAACGGATTGTACGGTGTCCCGCCAATGCGCGTGTGCGTGGCAGATGAGCGGTTTGAACTGTGCGGATCCTTTGATGGATCATGCGCGTTTGATCTCGGGATTCGTACCGACGTGGTTTCCGGCCTGAAGAAGGCGGAGGCGCTCGAGCGAATGCTTGCGGCGCTTTCCCCGCAGGTGCTGGCAACCGACGAGCTGCGGACGGAGCGCGATGCAGAGGCAATCCATCGAGCACGGGCGTGCGGCGTTCAGGTCTTTGCAACGGCACATGCGGATGCCCCGGACAACTTATGGAAACGATCGACGATGCAGCGATTGAAAACGGATGCGATCTTTGACCGAATCATCTTGCTGGGAGATGCTCCGATCGGCGCGATTCGTCAGATCTATGACGGTACCGGACGCCTGCTTCGCCTCGTGGAGGAAAGCGCATGAAAACAATTGGAATCGGACTGTTGTTTCTCTTCTGTACCGTGGCAGGGTTTGTGAGAGCCGACCGACTTCAGAATCGTTATCGGGCGCTATGTGCGCTTTGCCGCGACGTCGAAACACTTTTGCTGATGATCCGAACCAGACGGATCCCGATCCGACAAGCAACGAAACACCTTGGAGACGGACCGCTGAAACGACTGTTGGACCAGGGAAAACGGGCGCTGTTGCCGGAGTTTAGCGATGCGGAAAAGCAGCAGCTGATCGACTTTTCCGATATGCTCTCCATCGGGAGCGGAGAAGAGATCGCGGCACAGGGGGAAGCCTTGCGGGAAATGCTGCAAAACGCATGCCGTGCGGCAAAACAGGATGCCGAACAGGCGAAGGTCGTGCGTTCGATCGGGGTTTTATGCGGAGCAGTGTTCGCGGTGGTATTATGGTAAGGAGAGACGCGGATGGAAATCGAGGTATTGTTCAAGGTGGCGGGAATCGGAATCCTTGCTGCGGTGATCGTACAGCTGTTGAAACAGAATGGTCGGGAAGAGGTCGCCACGGTTGCGGCGATTGTCGGCCTTTTGATTGCAACGATGCTGATGATCTCGTTGCTTTCCGAGTTGATTGATACCATCCGAACGACTTTTTCCCTGTATTGATATGGAAAAACAGGTATTGATTGCAGTGATCGGAGTCAGCTGCTGCGTTCTGTTTCGTTCCGTCAAACCGGAATATGCGTTTGTTTCGGCGGTGGTTACGGGATCGTTGCTGCTGCTGCCTGCCGTTGCCGATGCAGCGCACTTAACGGATACCATACAAGCGATAGCCGACCGATTCGGGGTCACGGAAACATACGGGAAAGCCTTGTTCAAGATTATTGCGACCGTGTACCTGACCCATTTCGGCGCCAGCCTTTGCCGGGATCACGGCCTTTCGGCGCAGGCCGGCAATCTCGAGCTCGGCGGGCGGATTTGCATTCTGACGTATACGCTTCCTGCCATGGTAACGCTGCTCGAAACCGGAATCTCCCTGCTGAACGGAGCAATGCGGTGAGGCGCGTCGTTCTTACGGCTTTGCTGGTACTGCTGCCGGTTACGCTGCTTGCCGCGGAGGAAACGGAGCAGACGGATGACCTCAGGCTGATTCTCAATGAACTTGACCTGTCCGAGTGGGATCGCTGGTTTGTTGAATCGGCGCCGGATACGGAGTTTGTCCCGTCGGAGTTTCTGACAACGGTCATGCTGGAGGGAACGGTCCCGAATGAACCTTCCGACTGGATGGAGGGACTGTGGAACGCTGCCCGGGCGGAGTTTCTGCTGATCGCAAGAAAGGGGATCTTGTACCTCGGTTTCGGCGTACTGACCGCATTCATCGGCGGCGTGCTTCCTCTCGAGAATTCGGATACAGCCGAGATCGCGGTTCGGGTGCTCGGCGGATGCATGGTACTGGGTCTCTGTTCGCCGGCTTTGCAGGAAACGGTGGCATTGCTGGAACGAATTCGAGACGGAGCACAGGTACTGCTGCCGGCGCTTCTGGGATTCTTTTCTTTGTTCGATTTTTCGGCGAGCGGACCTGTTCTGATTTCGCAGATTGCATTCCTATCGGATGTTGCGATTCAAATCGGGATCGATTGGGTGATTCCGCTTGCATTGTTTGGAGGAATGGTACAGGCCATTGATTGCTTTCCCGGACAGAGGATCGGTTCGATTTCGCGGCTTTGCCTAAGGATCGGTCGCTGGCTGCTGCGAATCGCATCGTCCGTTTATCTGACCGTCACGGCAATTCGCGGAACCGTTGCGGTTCATGCCGATTCCGTGTTTTTCCGAACCGCGAAGCTTGCGACCGGAAGCCTGCCGTTTGTCGGCGGCCTCGTATCCGGTTCGGTGGATACGTTGTTTGAATGTGTTCGCTTGACACGCTCCATGCTTGGACTTACCGGAGTCCTTGTTTTGGGCGGAACGGTGTTGAAACCGATGATACGGCTCCTTCTGGAACAGCTCATGCTGAAGGGCTGTGCGGCGTTGATGCTTCCTCTCGGAGCACAATCGTATGCGGAACTGCTGTTGCGGCTGTCCGATATGTTCGGCTTGATTCTGTTGGTGGTCATTGTGTCGTATGTATGGACGGCGGGAACGTTCGGACTGGTCATGGGCGTCTGGCAAGGCATATGAAAGCTGTATTTCCGTATCTGTTCCGATGGATCGGGTTGCTTGCGGTTACATCAATCGCGGAATCGCTTCTGCCGGATCGAGGAATCTTCCGGACCGCACGAATCGGGATCGGACTGTGCTATCTTATGGAGATGATTTCGCAAATTTCGGTCATACTTTCGGTGCTCGGAGGATAGGATGCAACAGGAGAAATCGAAAAGCAATCTATATGCTCTTTTTTCCAAGTGGAAAACGGATCAACGAATGCTGTACGGCTTGTATGCAGTTCTGCTTGCGGGAGCGCTTGCCTGCTATTGGCTCGGAACGGATCGGATGCGGTGCGCAGCAAGCGGCAAAGCGGAGTCGAGTCAATCCGTGGAATCTCTGAACCCGGACACGCTCGAAGCGCGCCTTTCAAAGATCCTTTCCCAAATCTACGGAGCGGGACGGGTGGAGGTGCTGATTACGTATGAAACATCCGGGGAGATCGTTCCGGCCATGTCAAGCAGGATCGACGAGGACGCGCAGGATACAAACACCGGAGGGAGCAGCACGATGCAGCATCGATCAAGCTCCGTTTCGGAGCCTGCCACAGTCAAAAGTGACGGAAACCAGGTGCCGATTGTTCTGGTGGAAAAGGAGCCCGTCGTACGCGGAGTAATCGTTGTAGCGGAAGGCGCATCCGCCGCATCGGTTCGGATGGACCTGATGCATGCGGTACAAGCAGCGACAGGGGTATCGCTGTCACGGATTGAAGTGTTTGAAATGACAAAGGAACCAACCAAATAACGAATCAACACAAAGGAGGAACAACATGAAACAAAAAGCGTGGGAAAAGGCAAAGCAATATCTGAATAAGCGGGTTCTTACCGTGGCGGGCATTTGTCTGCTGCTTGCGGCTGCGGTCGTGACAAACGTGCTGCTGAACCGGTCCGAGAATGCGACGACCGAGACGGCAAAGGCGCTGCAGGGGAAAAACGATGCGACAAGCGTATCTACCGTAACCGATCCGTCTATGGGATTTTTTGCGTCCTATCGGGAGGAACGTGATAATGTTCGCACACAGGAGCTTGCCTATTTGGATGCAATCGTTGCACAGGGCGCCGACGGTGACACGCTAAACGATGCGCAAAAACAAAAGCTGGATTTAATCAACTGTATGGAGCTTGAACTTACCGTGGAGAACTTGGTGCGCGGGAAAGGCTTTGACGACGTGATTGTCTCAATGCATGCCGGCAGCGTAAATGTAATCGTCGGCGCAGATGCCTTGAGCGATGAGCAGGTCGCGCAGATTCTTGACATCGTCCTTAGGGAAACCGGTGAGGCAGCGGAGAATGTCAAGATCAGTACGGCAATGTAATTTCGGCAAATTTTGAATTCAACCGCATGATTGTGTTGCGTTTTTACCGGAATGATGGTATACTCAAACGGAAAAGAATACACGCGAGGAGGATTCAATCATGGAGTACAAACCGGTAAACGAAGCAAACGAGATGGGCGGCAAGGTCGTATTTGCGGAGGATGTTGTTGCAACGATCGCGTCGCTGGCTGCTTCCGAGGTGGAGGGCGTCTACGGACTGAGCGGTTCCGCGTTTGAAGGACTCGGCGAGAAACTCGGCAAGAAGAGCTATACCAAGGGCATTAAGGTCGAAGTCGGTTCGGTCGAGTGCGCAGTGGATATGACGTTGATCGTCAAATATGGATTCCGGATTCAGGAGGTCTGCCAGAACGTCCAGAACGCGGTGAAGAACGCAATTGAAACGATGACGGGCCTGAAAGTGGTAGAGGTCAACATCTCGGTCAATTCGGTTGTATTCGTGGAAGAAAAGAAGGTGGAAGAACCGCCGAAGTCCGTTGAGCAGCCGAATCGGGTCAAATAAGCATACGGAAAAGACAGTTTCGTCTTTTCCCCAAATGGGACAAGCCTTTTTCGGTGAATGAATATGAAATGGATCGATAAGGGATTGCTCGGTCTGCTGTCCGTGCTTGTAATCTTGATGGGACTGCTCCTGCTTTCGGCAGCGGTTGGATTCCCGTTGGATACGGCTGCGCTGCAAAACGCCGCCGCGGCATTGGTAAACCCGTGGGTTGCTCTCGGAACCTGTGCGTTTGCGCTGGTGTTGATAGCGATTGCGGTGCGGCTGCTGATCGCGCTGTTTGATAAAAACAGCAAGGCACCTCAAAATGTGATTGTGCATCGGAATGAGTCCGGCAGCTCCTATATGACCGTCAATGCGCTGAACACGATGGTCCAGCGCCATGTAAAGGCAGAGGAGCAGGTGCGCGAGTGCAAGACGTCCGTCAAAGTCAACGGCGATGCGGTAAAGGTCATTGCGCGTGTTTCGGCAAAACCGGAGGCAGTCATTCCTGCAATGACCGAGCAGCTGCAAAGCAGCATTCGAACCTACCTGGAAACGTACAGCGGCGTCAAGGTAGAGACCGTAGAGGTGATTGTTGAGGCGACGGAAGCGGCCGGCACACCGGCGCGCGTCTCCTGAACGGGGAGGTTGAGCATGCAGATAATCAAGGATTTTCTGGATCGGAACAAATGGGCAATTGTGTTTGTCCTTGCGACGATTCTCATGGTTGCAATGTTCGTTTGGCTTCGCTGGTGGGCCTTCTTGGTGATTCCCGGTCTTGCATTGGCGGTTTATCTGGGACATCTGATGGATAAAGGCGGCATCGACAGCCTGAAAGATTTTTTCGGCAGCCTGTTTTCCAAGAGAAACTGAAAAACATAAGGAAACAAACCAAACATGAATCGTTCTTTGGCAAGAGAGATAGCAATGAAGCGGCTGTATGCCGACTCAGTCGGCGGTGCGGACACGATAACGGACGCATTGGAACAGTCGGAAGTGTTTGAACAACTGGATGAAGCGGGAAAACAGTTTTCCGAAGAATTGTACAGCGGCGCGGCACAGCATCTGGAGCGCATTGATCCGGTGATTTCCGATCATGCGACGGGATGGTCGTTCGACCGAATTGCAAAGGTGGATCTGTCCATTTTACGCCTTGCAACGTTTGAGCTGTTATATCGGGAGGATATTCCGAATGGCGCATCCATCAACGAGGCTGTAGAGCTCGGGAAGAAGTTCGGCGGCGAAAAGTCGGCGAAGTTCATCAACGGCGTGCTCGGCGCAATCGCGAAAGCAAGCGCATCCGTATGACCCGCGATTGCTGTCTTGGAATCGACACCAGCTGCTACACTACGTCGGCAGCTTGCGTCTCGGAACAGGGCATCGTCTTTTCGGAAAGGACGATGCTTTCTGTACCTTTTGGCGGAAGAGGCCTCCGTCAATCCGAAGGCCTGTTTCAGCATGTCAAACAGCTTGCGCCGATCTTGGAGCATCTGTTTCAAAGCGTGGAACGTGAACGGATCGGTGCAGTTTCGGTCAGCGTAAAGCCGGTTGATGCCGAGGATAGCTATATGCCGGTTTTTTTGGCGGGTTATCAGACGGCGCGCGCCGTGGCAGCAGCACTCGGCGTTCCGCTGATTGAAACGAATCATCAATGCGGACACTTTCGTGCAGCGATGGTTGACAATGAATCACTGCTCGGAACGACTTTTTACGGCTTCCATATCAGCGGAGGAACGACAGACCTCGTTCGCGTGAAAAGCGATCCGCAGGGACCGTATTCCATTGAATTGCTTGGAACGTCGAATGACCTGCATGCCGGGCAGTTTGTCGACCGTGTCGGAGTAGCGCTTGAGCTGCCGTTTCCCGCGGGAAAGCATTTGGAAGCGCTTGCAAGAAAGGCCCGGAGAAAGGATATCAAGCTCGGAGCTGCAGTCAAAGGCACAACTTGTTCGTTTTCAGGTGCGGAAAGCGCTGCAATGCGAATTTTGCAGGAAACTGAGCCCGAGGAGCTCGCCTTCGGCGTATATGACTGCTTGAGCCGGACCATGACCAAGATGCTTCGGAATGCGGAGCAGAAGAATGGAACGCAGCCGATCTTGATCTGCGGAGGCGTTGCTTCGAGTGCGCTTCTGCGGGAACTGCTGCAAAACCGCTATGGACAGGGACTGCTTTTCGGGCGGAACGAGCTTTCCGCGGACAACGCGGTCGGCGTTGCGTACATCGGATGGGATCGGAGAGCCACATGGAACCATTGAACCCGGTTTTTTCCGTACATGAATTGAATGAATACGTTGACCTTGTGCTCGGACACGATCCGAACCTTGGCAAGCTGACGGTGGAGGGAGAGCTTTCTGGGTGCAAACGACACCCGAACGGACATCTCTACTTTACGCTAAAGGATGAGATTGCCTCCGTATCCTGCGTGATGTGGCGCCAGTATACGCAGAGCCTTCGCTTTTTACCGCGAGACGGAATGCGGGTTCGATTGATCGGTTCCGCCTCCCTGTATACAAGGGATGGTCGCTTTCAACTGTATGCAACCGCACTTCAAAAACAGGGTGACGGTGATTTGTTTGCGGCATTCTGCCGCTACCGGGATGCATTGAAGGAACAAGGCTGGTTCGATGAGTCGATTAAAAAACCGATTCCGAAGCTCCCAACCTGTGTGGGTGTTGTCACAAGCAGCTCCGGCGCAGCGTTGCAGGACATCAAGAACGTGATTGGGCGGCGCTTCCCATCCATGCCGATTCGGCTCTATTCGTCAGCGGTGCAGGGCGAGGGAGCCGCGAAGGA
>JAUMVL010000047.1 GCA_030530185.1 Clostridia bacterium
CTCTGACGTTGCGGTCGGTGTGGGAGAGACCGTTGGAGTCACGGTCGGTATCGGCGTTTCCGTTGCTGTTTCGGTAGCAGTCGGCGTTGGAACTACGGTCAGCTCTGCTGTCGGAATCTCTGTCGGCTCCTCTGTTGGCTTTGGCGTTGCCGTTGGTTCTGATGTTGGCGTAGGCGTCGGCGTCGGAGTTTCCGTCGGGGTTTCGGTTGGCACTTCCGTAGCTGTTTCGGTCGGCGCAAGGGTTTCCTGCTCGAACGTGAAATCCGGATCACGATATAAGGTGATCGGATTGCATGTGATTGTATCGTTACTTTGCACGTCGCAAACGAACCGATTGGTCGCAGGATTCAACCGCAAATACCGATACGAATACCGATGTGCATAAACGGTATAGGTACCGTTCTCATCCGGAAGGATCGTCCAGAGGGCAGAATCGTCCAGTGTTTTCGTTAAGCCGAGAAAGAGTCCGTCATCACCGACCGAACAAAGATACTGCTCGTTTGCGGTGTCAAACAGCGACCAGACGATCTCGCCGTCATCCGCCGCTTTCCCCTGTTTGGTTGCAAGGAAACGGCACATTGTATCCGTTAAGGTTATTTCATTCTGCGATACCGGGGTGACCTGTTCGGAATACCGCGACTTTCCTTTGATGCGTGTATTCAGAACCCGATAGACATCCTCGCCCTCGCAGACGATCAATACATAATCTCCATCGGACAACGTGCCGGGATTGATCCTGGTTGCTGTTGCAGCGGCTGCAAATGCGACACAAAACGGAGCAATCATCCCGCAGAGAATGATTGCTGAAACAAATGCTGTGATCCTTTTTTGAAACAGTCGTTTCATAGAAACACGAAAGGGCCTTACATGCCCGTAATCAACAAGTCGTGTGCGATCGGTTCATAGAAGAGCCTTTGAATCTCCGCCGGATCGCGTGTGCAGCCGAGAATCCAGGCCAGTTTTCCAAAGACCGCTTCGGTCGTCATGTCGAATGCTTCCAGGATGCCCTGCGATTTGAGCGAATGTCCGACGCGATACACGTTCAGATCGCTCCCTTCACTGAGCACCTGCGTCGTCATAACAATGAGCTTGCCCATCGCCTTTGCCCGCTGAATGCTGCTAAAGAAACGTGAATCCGATGTTTCCGGCAGGCCGCCGACGCCAAAGCTTTCGACGATCACGGCGTCGTAACGCGCAATCGCATAGTCAAGCATCCCCGCATCCGCTCCGGGAATCAGCTTCACAAGACCGATATTCTCGTGGACACGATCATAAAACTTCGGCTCATCTGATTTTGGAAGCTCGATATACTGCAGCACCATTCCGTCTTGCAGCACGGCAAGCTCCGGAAAGTTGATGCTGGAAAAAGCCGAAAAACTGTGCGTTCGAACTTTTTTTGCGCGCGTGCCCAAAATGACGCTTCCGTTGAATACGATGCACACGCCCGAAGCGCGCGGCGAGCAAGCGTAGGTAAACGCATCGGACAGATTCGTTTTCGAGTCGGTCACATCGGAACTGATCGGCTTTTGCGCACCGGTCAATACGATCGGCTTCGGCGAATGCTGGATCAGATAAGACAATGCAGCAGCCGTATACGCCATCGTATCGGTGCCATGCGAAATCACAAACCCGTCGTACGCATCATAATGCGAGCGGATGCACCGCACCATTGTGAGCCAGTCATTGGGCGTCATATTGGTGCTGTCGAGGTTCATGATCTGCACGCAGTCCACCTTGCAAAGCTTCTGTACCTCCGGAATATAGTGCAAAAGCTGTGCCGTATCGAGCTTTGGTGAAAGGCCCGAATCCGTCATTTCGGAGGCGATGGTGCCTCCTGTCCCAATCATCAGAATCCGTTTCATGGCATCAGTATACTCCGATCATTTGTAAAATGCAAGTAAATCCTTGCAGATTCACGAGATTTCGCTGATGCAAAAAAGGAGCCGGGGCTCCTTTTTTGCGATTATTCTTCTTCCTCCTCGTCCTCATCCTCCCAATCGGGATTCACCTCGACGAGCAGCCGCAGGACACGCATGCGCTCCTTTTTCAAGATCGTTACGGTAAGGTTTTCATAGACGAAGCTGTCGAGCCGTTTCGGATAGCCCCCGACCATTTCGACCGCCCATCCGCCGACTGTAGCGTTGTCGTCATCCAGGTCCTCTTCCTCTTTGTCAAACTCGTCGAGAAAGTCGATCAACCGCATATCGCCGTCGACCTCATACCGATTCGGCGCAATTTCGACGAACTCCTGCTCGATCACGTCGGATTCGTCCCAAATCTCTCCGACCAGCTGCTCGAGCACGTCCTCCATGGTCAAGATGCCCATCGTTCCGCCGTATTCATCGGTTACGATGACCATGTGGCTTTTCTTTCTCCGCATCGTGTTCAATACATCCGGCAGCGGCGTTGTCTTATGCACGAAAATTGCAGGAAGCAGCAGCTTTCGGAGACTTGCGTCGGGATTTTTGACCAGCGCCTTATATAGGTGATTCAGATGCAGGATCCCTATGATATGATCCGGAGTTTCGTGATACACCGGCAGACGTGTATAGGGTGAAGCCAAGGCAACTTTCAATTGCTTTTCCCGCGGATCGTCGAGATCAATCGCCACCATATCGACACGCGGCGTAATCACCTCGTAAGCGAGGACATCGTCAAAGTCAAAGGCCGATTGCAGCAGTTCCGCAACATCCTCGTCTACAACGCCTTCGTCCTCTACGGTATCAAGGATCGTTTCCAAATCATCCTCGGTAATCGTCTCATCGCTCGCATTGTCTTCCCAGACCTTGGAAAGGAGATTCAGAAACTTCTGCAATACCCATACAAGCGGGTATAACAAAATGCGAAGCACGGAAAGCGGATAGGCGAAAAGCTCTGCAAAACGCTCCGGCCGTTCGGAAGCAAGGATTTTGGGCAGAATCTCTCCAAACGTAATGATTAGTACGGTCATGATCGCGGTCGCGAGCCATGCACCGCTTTCTCCAAGCAAAGAGATCGCAATCGCCGCAGCAAGGGAAGATGAACCGATATTCACAAAATTGTTGCCGAGCAGAATCGCAATTACGCCGGAATCAAAGCGTTCATAGAAACGCAAGGCCTGTCCTGCTCGTTTCTTTCCCGCGTCTGCGCGGTGCTTGAGCTTTCCGTCGGAAAGCGCGTTGAAGGCTATCTCTGAGCCGGAGAACACGGCCGAAAGAAAGATACAGATCACGATCAAAATACAGCGAATCCAATCAGGCATTGTCTTCGCCTCCTTTGTCGTCCTCGTCGTAGATCTCTCCGACAAGCTCCTCTAAAATATCCTCAACCGTCAAAATGCCGATCGCCTTCTCCTGTTCGTCACGCACGATCGCAATGTGTGTTTTTGATGCGCTCATGCCGGCAAGCTGATCGTCGATCGGCGTACCGAGCTGAACGAAAAACGGTCGGTCCATGACACGCTGCAACTGCACGTTTTCATGGAACTGCAAATAAGCTTTGAGATATTTTCGGATCTGCACGATGCCGATCACCTTTCCCGCACGGTTGACGACCGGGAGGCGACTGTGATTGGTCTTCTCGATGATCGAAACGATCTCTTTTGGCTTCATGGTACTGCGGAGGAACGAAACCTGTTCCCAAGGGGTAAACACCTCTGCAACCGGCGTTTCGGTAAAATCAAGGGCGGACTGCATCAGTTCGGTCGTATCCTCATTAATCTTTCCTTCTTCGTCCAAGGTTTCAATGATGTCGTGCAGTTCTTCCTCCGAAACGGTCGGTTCTTCCTCTTCCTTGACATGGAAAATCTTTTTGGCAAAGTCGGCAATGGCTGTGAATGCAACATTCAGCGGATACAGAACCTTCATCAGGATCCTCAGCGACGGTGCAACAAACAGCGCAAAGCGTTCATTACAGGCCTTTGCGATCGTTTTGGGAATCATTTCTGCAAAGAAAAATACGAGAAATGTTGTGACGAGCGACGTCATGGACATGCCAAAATCGTCCCAGCGGAGACGCGTTGCAACAAGGGTTGCCAGCGTTGCTGAGCCAATGTGCATGATATTGTTTCCAATCAGTATGGTAGTCAGCGCCTGATCAAAATGATCCAGAATATAAAGAACTCGACGTGCCGGTTTCGACCCGTCGTCTGCATATGTCATCATACGGATGCGGTTGACACTTGATAAAGCAGTCTCCGCTCCGGCGAAGTACGCACCGCCGACCAGCAAAAAGAGAAAATAAATTACAAATCGGACGATTCCTTCCACGTCGACCGTCTCGGTCGCGTCGACGGCCGCCGATAAAAGAGGGCCTATCGGACTACTGTCCACGAAAAATACCACCTCACAAAAATGGGATTCCTGTGTATTATACTGTATCTATCTTGTTTTTGCAAGAGTTCGCCCGAAAATAGGACGAGCGATATACGTCTCCTGCGGAGGAGCAAGCTCCTCCGCACAATCTTCTATCGCAGAAGATGCCGGTTGCTCTGGCTCGATACTCTCCTGCGGTTTCCGGTCACGACGCAGCAGGTCGTACAGCACCGGCACAATGAAGACCGTCATGAGCGTCGCATACGTCAATCCACCGATACAGACGATTGCAACCGGTTGAATCATCTCCGCGCCGGTGCCGATCCCGATCGCAAGCGGCAGCAGGCCGAGAATGGTCGTGAGAGCCGTCATCAGAACCGGGCGAATTCGCATTGTTGTCGCTTTCACGATCGCTTCGCGCTTGCCGAGTCCCTCCTCCTCGCGGAGTCGGTTTGCGCAATCTACCAGCACGATTCCGTTGTTAACAACGATCCCCACGAGCATGATCATTCCGATCATCGCGACAATACTGACCTCGTATCCGGCAAGCAGCAATCCAATGAAACCGCCTGCAAACGAAAGCGGAACCGTCAAAATAACGATAAACGGGCTGAGCAGGGACTGGAATTGCGCCACCATGATGAGGTAGATTATTAAAATACCCAACAGCATCATCCATAAAAGGTCGCGCATCGCGTCCATGATCGTTTCATTCTCACCCGCATACTCGACCTGACAACCTGCGGGCAATTTCAGGTCGGCAAGTACACGCCGTGCATTCGCAGAAACGAGGGTTACATTATATCCATCCGCAACAGTAGCGGTCACGGGAACATACCGGCGCTGTTCGGAACGGCGAATGGACGCAAGCGTTTCGGTCTCCGTGATCGAAACGACATCCCGCAACGGAACGGTTTCGGTTGTTCCGTCGCGCAAAGTAGCTTCCACCGTCATGGCTTCGAGTCGTTCTCGATCCGAAGCTCCATTCTCTGATAAAATCGTTGCGGAAAGCGACGTGGTGTCCGTCGTGACCTCGGTCGCCGTCACACTGTCCGTAAGCTCCTGCACAATCGCCATATAGATCTGCGCGGTCGTGAGATTGTGCTCGATCGCCTTTTCTTTATCGACCGTCACATGCAGCGCAGGCATCGTCTCCTCCACCCCTCCGTTCACCTCGATCAATCCGTCGACCGTTTCCAGTCGTTCGGCCACGGCTTTTGCCGCAGTACGAAGATCATCCAATTCGTTGGAGTAGATATTCATGGTAAAGCCATTGCCGGACAAGGATGAGCTGTAGCTCATCGTAGACATCCCGGCAACCGTATAGTGAACGCGGTCGTCGAACGATTTCAATGCTTCTTTGATGTCATGTGTTGCATCGATGCTCGACCGTCCACTGTTCTCATCCACCAAAGCATAGATGGTAATCTGACTGTTTCCGCTGCCGGAGGTCAGTCCGATTACGCTCGCAATTCCTCCTCCGATCATGCCGCCGACGTCGGTCAGGTCCGGCACGGACTCAATTGCTGCCAGCAGCTCATCCGAAAGTGCACAACTTTCCTCAAAAGTATATTCGTCCGGGAGCGTGACCGTAACCGAAATTTGTGTTCCGCCGCTTTCCGGAAAGTACACAAACCCTTGTCGAAGCGACAGATAGGCGGTTCCTCCGAGCAATGCGACAGCGAGAAGCAAAGCCATTGCCCGATGTCCGACCGCAAAGCGAACTGCTTTTTCAAACCCGGACAGCAAACGCTTTGTAAAGCTGCTCATCGGCTTGACCGTGCGGCGCAGAAGTCCCTGCGCCATGGCAGGGATCACCGTGAGCGCAACGATCAGGCTTGCCAGAAGCGAATACGCGATCGTCAGAATCATGTCCATGAAAATCTGACGGGTCATGCCCTCGACGAACAGAATCGGCAGGAAAACGCAGATCGTCGTCAGCGTGGAAGCAGTAATCGCCCCCATTACTTCCGATGCGCCGCGCGTTGCCGCTTCCTTTGGCGGAACACCCTCGGCACGCATCCGATAGATGTTTTCGATGACAACAATCGAATTGTCCACGAGCATACCGATCCCGATCGCAAGTCCGGCCATCGAAATAATGTTCATTGTGACGCCGGAAAAATACATCAACACCAACGCAAACAACACGGATACCGGAATCGAAATGCCGACGGCAAACGTCGGACGGATATCTCTCAAAAACAGGAATAAGATCAGAATGGCGAGCGCGCCTCCGAGCAGCAAGCTCTGAACAACCGAGGACATCGCCATGTGGATGTAATCGCCCTGATCCATCAATGCAACAAAATGAAGCCCCGGATACTGCGCTTCCAAGTCCAAAAAGCGTTCCGTAATATTATCTGCAACCGTAGCCGTTGCATAGGAGGCTTGTCTTGAAAACGACAGCAAAACGCCGTTCTGACCGTTGATGCGCGCATAGGTGGTATCGCTGTTATCGATAATTTTGACATCGGCAACATCGCCAAGGCGTACCACATCCATCTCTTCCAAGCCGAGTGAGATCAAGGCAACGTTCTCAAGCGCTTCCACACCCTTGACCTTATCGCCGACGTTGACAATCCAGCTGATTTCCCCGTCCGATACGTACCCCGCCGGCATTTCAAAATTCTGTGCCTGCAACAGCTGTGCAACCAAATCCTTGGTCAAAATGCCATGAAGATTTGCCGCTTCCTTCGCTGAGACAAGCTGGTCCTGCGCAGTCTTTAGCGCTTCATCAAGCTGCTGTTCGCCGTTGTCCAGTTCGACAGCCCCGCTCTCCAGTTTTTCACGTCCCTCTTCGATCTGCTTTTGCGCGTTGTAAATCTGTGAATTGGCTCTATCCTTTTGCTTTTGCAGCTCGTCGTATCCACTCTCCACCTGCGAAAGACCATCTTTTGCTGCGGCAAGGTTTTCATCGAGCAGCTTGATCGCATCCTCCAACTGGTCGATCTGGGAAAGGACTTCCGATATCTGGCTGCGCGAAAGGCCGCGCTGTGCAAGCTGCTGATCAATTGCGACAAGCCCCTGTTCCACGCCAGCAAGCTCTGCGCGCGGAACCGCAAGCGCCGTTTCCCGTTCCTCTTCGGATAATTCGGGGTTATCCGTTATCTCCGCAATGGATGCTTCGAGTACCGATTTGCTGCGTTCCAAAAGCTGAATGGACTGATCCAGCGCGCTTAACATTGCACGTTGCGACTGGGCTTCCTCCAGCTGTTGTGCAAGTGCATCTCGCTGTTCGGTCATCGTCGCAATCGCTGTTGTCAGTTCCTCGCCGGTTTGATCAAGCTGTTCTTTCGCTTCCTTAAACGCTTTATTTGCCTGCCAGCTGCCTCCTTGCAGCGCCTTCTCTCCTTCGTCGAGCTCTTCGCGAGTGTTCGCGAGTTCGTCGCGGCCCTCGGCAATCTTCTGTCGTGCTTCATCGATTTCATCAAACGCTTCCTGTGCAGCCTCATCAATCGATCCGTAAAGGATGCGGTTGAGTCGGTCGATCTTTTCCGTGTTCAGATCGACTTCAATCTGCTCAATAATCAGTCCGGTTGCGGTAACCGATGCGACGCCGTTCGTTCCCTCCAGGGCCGGAACAAGCGTGTCGTTGACAAAGCTTGAAAGCGCGATCGGATCCATATCGTTGTAGTGAACGGCTGCCACCACAGTCGGAATCAAGTCGGTCGACAACTCCAAAACCGTCGGTGTTCCGACGGCATCCGGCCATTCGCCTTTCAAGCGGGTAACAACCTGTTGAATATCCAGCATCGCGCGGTCGGTGTTGACCGAATCTTCAAACGTTAAGTAAACAGTTGAATAGTTTTCCGAGCTGGTCGATGCGATCTCTTTCAAATCATCCAAAGCAGCAAGTGCCTGTTCCAGCGGTTTGGATACAGTCTGTTCAACTTCCTCTGGCGCCGCGCCGACATAGGAAGTAAACAGCACGATGTATGGAAAGCTCATTTCCGGCAGCAGATCCGGCGTCATGCGCGTCACCGAAACCGTACCCAAAACGAGCACAAGGATGACCGCTACCAGGATGGTAAACGGCTTTTTGACACTGTACTTTGAAATCATGCAACACTCCGAATTATATACTAATTGCATTATAACAGAACCATCCCCGCACATTGTGACGGGGATGTGAAAAAACGTTATTTTACAGAGTTTTTTCGTTGCAAAATGGCTTCGGCAAAACCTTCCATGCCATCCCGGTCACTCGGGATGACCGCAGAGATCGAAAGGCGATTCATTAGATATTTCAGGATCGTCCCGCCATGCAGAATCACATCGTATCGATTATGAAGCAGCGGATGCGCTTTTCGGCGTTCTCCCATCTGCGTGAGCATCGCAAGAAGTCGGTCCAATGATTCCGTTGTAATCGTTACGCGGCAAAGCGCGCTCCCGTTATAAACGGTTTGTCCGAGCAGCAGCGCACCGAGCGTCGTGATCGTTCCGCCGACGCCGATTACCGGCTTTGGCAGCGTTTCCGTTGCGGAGAGGTAGGCATCTGCCCAACCGCAGAGACGTTCATATAATTCTTCCGGCGTCGCATCCGCAATTCGATCACGGAACCGCACGCACCCGACGGGCGCGCTGAAAAACCGATCTCCGGTTGCAAACTGAAAGCTTCCGCCGCCGATATCAAGCAACGTCCCACGCCCGCCGGTCGCACCGAAGTATGCCATCTGTCCTTCCTGCGCACCGGACAGGATCGTTATGGGTACGGCATCTCCGATCTGTTTCAGAAACTCCGTTGCATTGCTCGCTTCCCGAAGAGCGCTTGTTGCATACGCATACACGGGAATTCCGTCCGCTTTGGCTAGGGATGCATATGAGCGCACCGCCCCGGCCGTGCGCCGCATCGGATCAGGCTGAAGTCTGTGTGCTGCATCCTGTCCCGCGGCAAGGCGCGTCGTATCCAATTCCTTATACAAAGAATGTACATGCCCGGATGTACACTCTGCTTCCATATAGCGGACGGAATTGCTTCCGATATCGATGATTGCGATCCGATTGCTCACGGCTGGTCTCCGGACAGCTCGCGGTCTTCGATTAACGTATCCTCCTTATAATGCCAACCATACTTGGCAAGACCCTGCTGAATCTTGTATTCATCGGTGCGCATATAATCGAGATTGCGGCGCTCCTGTTCATATTCGTATTTGGTTTGCGCAAGCTGTTCCTGCTTTTGGGCAAGCTCCTCCTGCGCCTGATGGATTTGAATCCTCTGTGGAATGATCATCATTGCAAGTACGACAAGGCAAGCCAAGACCAGCAGCAGCAGGTATGCCGGCTTGAGACGAATGGTCTTGATCTTTACTTGGTTCGGCTGTTTCGATTCCATAACTACAGTATAGCAGAAATCAAAGCAAATGGGAACCTCCTATTTGCGGATTTTTTGCAACTTTCCAAGGAAGATCGGGTAAAATGTCCATGCAGACAGGGCGGTCCCGAGTGAAAAGAACAGCAGCAGGAATCCTCGGATCGTTCCGTTCGTTGCCAGCAGCAAACCGACAACAAACAATGCGGAAGCTGCAAGCACGTAGATAAAATCTATCAAGTGGCTTACCAGCGTCGGCACGAACTGCCTCAGCCAAGAACAAAGATCCAGAAGAAGCCCCGAAACTATTCCGATGCAAAACAGTAAGGCCGCCTCATAGCCCTGCGAAAATACATCGATCATTTCCGTCGGAAAAAGCCAAACTTTCGTTCCTGCGTCGGCTGTTCGTACTCCAATGAAATGAAATCTCCCTCCAGAATAACCTGCCCGTTGTCGGGATCCAGTTTTCCGAGTTTCATATTCTCACCCCAGATGGTTAAGGCCCCGGCCTGTGTCAGAACGGTCGTTTCATCCTCGTGAAAGCTCTCGATGTCGATGACGCCCGTAATGCGGATTTGCTTCCGTCCCTCAATCCAGACGCTGTGTGCGCCGCTGGTGTATTCTCCGATATCCGATTGTTTCTTTTCCATATTCCGTCCTCCTGCTCTATCGTATGTTGCCTTCCCTTGCAAAAGCACGGAAAAATACGCTTTTTGATTCGATCCTCGTCGAGCGGCTTGACAAATCGACGGTTTCGCCCTACAATACCAATATATCCGGTTGCAATCCATTTATTTTATCTAATCACAACGTATTATAATTCCCAGATTCAATCTATATCTACGGAGGATTTTTTGTGGATCAAACGCAATATGAGAGCATGACCCTTCCGCAGCTTCGTGCCCTTGCAAAGGAGCGTAACTTTGCATCCGTCACATCGAAGCGAAAATCCGAGCTGATCACGCTTTTGATCGAATCGGACAATCACCCCGACCATCCGGTCCCTTTGCCCAAGAAACGCGGCAGAAAGCCCAAGACACAGTCGCACCCCGCTCCATCCGCGCCCGAACAGGTCGTCAAGCAGGAACCCGAACCGCCTGTTTTGGGCGCTTCCACTCCCGTTTCGACGGTGGCGCCTGCCCCGGAGAAAGAGCCTGTTCCACAAATCGATGCGTCCGCTTCCGATAAAAAAGGGGAAACGCACGAATACCGGCGTTCCGGAAGGACCAATTTCTCGCGCGGAACGCAGAACGGCAGACAAAGCTTTTCACCCCGGCAGCGGCACACCTTTGAGCATGCCGAGCAGCGTCGTGAGGATAGTTCTTCCGAGCGCGAAACCAATAAAGCTGCCATCAATGAGCTGCTGCAGGGCGATGATTGCCGCAAGGCTGCCGGTGTTCTCGAAATCATGGACGGGTACGGTTTTTTGCGGGTATCCAATTACTTCTCCGGGCCGAACGACGTCTATGTTTCCATTGCACAGATTCGCCGCTTTGGGCTGAAGCAGGGTGATTTCGTCGAAGGGCGAACACGTCCGCGCCGTGAGGGGGATAAATACGAAGCGTTGCTGTA
>JAUMVL010000048.1:0-8376 GCA_030530185.1 Clostridia bacterium
AACTTGTCCCGCGCGCAGATGCTTTAAGGCGTCGTCGCGCATCTTATACGCAAACGCCTTTTCGCTCGGCAGAATGTGCTCTCGTTGTCGATTGGCATCTACCATGGCAAGCGTCGCCTGATCGTCGTCGAGATTGCGAACGATCGCAGGGATCGTTTCAATGCCGAGTTCTTTGCAGACGCCCATTCTGCGGTGACCGGAGATCATCTCAAAGACGTCTCCCTTCGGGCGGAGCAGCACGGTTCGAGAGCGCCGTTCAATGCGACGCTTGCTTTGAGCTCTTCCATTGCCGCATCTACTTCGACGCGGAACGGATGGTTCTCGAAGGGTTGAATCTGCTCGAGCCGGATTGCTGTTCGTTCCTTGTTTGTCAACGAAAATTTTCACTCGATAAAATTTGTTCGCAATATGTTTCGTTAAGAATAAACGAGTGTTCTCCCGAAAAAGAAGGGCGGACGCCGGTTGCTTCCGTGCGCCCGCCTATGGAGGAGATGAGTGAGAAAAAGTCTGTTTTGATCAGCTCTTTTGCAAGAACAGCATTTCTGCATTTCTCCGTGCCGATTCACCCTTGTCGATTCTGCTCTTTCGGATCAGTACGTCCGGAAGAAGTGCGGCAGGGCGTTATAGATGTAATAGACGCCGTACGGAACATCGCTATGCAGATTCTTTTTTGCAAAATCGATATGCACGTTGCCGAAGGCAAAATCGTTTGTATACACAAAGGTATCGCTGTGCTTGGTCAGCTCCGGATAGAAAACGCGCACATGGTCATACGCCACATCCTGGTCCACGCCGGTACTGGCGTAGATATAGAAATCCTTCGCCGTAAAGCCCGCATTTTTAACCGTCTGCTCCAGCATATCGCAGGCAGATGCGGCAATCTCCGGGTCCTGTGCGCCGAGATACACGCCGCTCATCGGCATGAACCACTTCACATAGTCCAGATTGTACTGAAAATTGAACCAGCAGTTGCCGCAGCCCATCGAATAGCCGCCGAATGCTCTGTGCTCGCGCGAGGCCTTCAGATCGGCTTCGTTTACAGACGCCGCAAAGGTATGATACTTCCCCTCCACCGCGGGCAGCAGGCATTGCGCGAAGCAATGCTGCTGATAATACTCCGGTGAGGACAGTGTATAGGTTGGACAGACGACGATCAGCGGCTCGATGTCGCCTTTGTCGATCATATTGTCCAGCACCTTTTTAAAAATCGTCAAAACCTGCTTGTCGTTCTGCCGCCATTGGGAGGCGTCGTAAAACATCGTATAATAGTCCCCGTGGCCGCCATGGGACATATAGAACACATTGTACTTTTGAGAAATGTCATTCGCATCGTAGCCGTAGGGCAGATAGACATACGCGAAGTCCTCCGCTTCCTTTCCATCCTTGTCGAAGGAGGTGTAGCTCAAAAGCTCCAGCGTGCCCTGCTTTTCGCAGTCCGCCGTGTAGGCCTTGGGCAGCTCGTGGTAATAATATCCCTCTGGCGCAGCAGGTAAAAGCGCCTCCACCGGATCCGTATAGCGGGCTTTTTCCTCTTTCTTTTCGGGTTCCTTCTTTGTGCAGCCGGTCAGGTAAAAGGCCGAAAGCAACAGCACTGCGCACAGCAAAAGCGCTCGGACCTTCATTCCGTTTTTCATTGTCGTTCCCCTATCTCTTCTTACTTTGTGTTTCCCTGCAAAACAAGATCCCGCATGGCGTCCAGCGTGATCGCCTTACCCTCGGCGGAGAACATCGCAAAAGAATGCGCGCCTTCCGGGCAGGAATAGAACGTCGTAGCCGCATTGGAACGTCCGCTGAAAAGTTCCGCAGTATATTGACCGTTCGCGTAGGCGGCGGCATCGCCTTCCGAGCAGCAGATGATCACATCATGGCTGTACCCGAGAATATACCCCTTCCAATCTTCGGGAAGCTGATACTGCTTGAGCGCAGGGCGATCGCCGTTGCCGATCACGCCGCCGTCTTCGTTCATTCCGGTGGATTCCAGAATCATGCCGGCGGTATCATCGTTGTGCCGCGGGGCAGCGGCCATAACGACAAGCCCGCCGTAGCTCTGCCCATAGAGATACAGGCGGTCGGCATCCACATAGGGAAGCGATTTGACATACGCAAGGACCGTTTCCAGATCGGAAACACGGTACGTATAATCCGCCGGCGATACGTTCTTTCCACTGACCACACAGGAACCGCATTCAAAGGTAATGCCCGCGATCTTGTCGGCCGCCAGCGCTTCCGGTTCATCCACCAAGGATTTCTCGTCGCCGTTTCCGCCGTGAACGAATACGATCATCGGCACCTTTTCGCCGTCTGTGAGGCCCTTCGGGATCACTTCCAAGCACTTGAATTTCCGCTGCGCTTCCTCGTTCCACAAGGTCACCTTGTTCTCGGTATAGGTATCCGTTGACTTTGCTTGACCCATCTGCTTCGGGTACTGCGAGGTATCGGACGCCTTCGACGCAGGCGCTGCGGCAGTCGTTTGCTGGGCGCACGCCGCAAAGCAGCAGAGGGCGATGCACAGCAGCACGACAAGAGCTGTCATTCTTCTCATTGGACTATGCCTCCATTTGCAAAAGGTTTTCTGCAGAGGTTCAAATCATTCGTTTCGATATGGAATCGGAAGGGACGCTTTTTGTCCCTGTCCGATTCCGTTTTGTTCTGGTCTTACTTGCCGAAGAACACCGGCAGAGAGTGGTAGAAATAGTACGGCACATACCGGTCGCTGTGGTCGAGGTTCGAAATGGTAATGGCAATATTGCTCGTATCCTTGTCATAGCCGTAAGTGAAATACTCGCTTGTCAAAAGCTGCTCCACAATCTGCGCCTGGTCCTTTGGATTCTCCGCCGCGCCTTTGCAGGTGTAGATAAAGAACGGCAAATCCGGGTTGGCCTTGATCGGTTCCTCAAGATACGCAACCACGCCGCCCTCCGGTGAAAGGCCCGCGCTCATCGGCGCATAGTAGCGGAAATATTCGAATGCATCATGGAACATTCTCCATGTTGCACCGGAACCGCGCGAATAGCCCGTAAAGGCGCGATGGTCACGCGTGGCAACGAAATCCTCCTTCGTCGTGCCGGTTAAATACGTGTTGTACTTGGTTTCGATCACCGGCAGGATGGATTCGGTGACTTCTTTGTAGAACAGATTTGGCAGCCCGCCTTTGCCATCACCCGCCAGTTCCTGATTGCCGTCAATCATATAGAACGTCGTAAACACGATGATCACGCGCGGAATGTCGCCGTTGGCCATCATGTGATCGAGCTGATTGAACTGCTCCTGCGTAAAGACGGTCTTATAGTTCTGTCCGTTGCCGTGCTCGTAATACACGACATTGTATTTCGTATCCTTGTCGTTCTGATCGTATCCGTATGGCAGGTACACCAGAACGTGCTTCTCATAGGTCACGCCGTCACCGTACACATCAGTCGTATAGGCAACCTCCTCGATGGTTCCCTTCTTTTCGGCCTCCTCTTTATAAGCAGAGGGCAGGCGAAGCCAGGTGGTTTCGTACTGGAAATATTTCCCTGCCGGATAGGTAAACGCCGTAAAGCCCTCCGGCACATCCTGCGCCTGCGGCTTTGCCGCCGTTGCCGTCTGTGTGGTCTTGCCGCAGCCGATCAGCAGCATGACCGTCAGAAAAAGGAGAAAAAGAGTTCGTGTTTTCATGTGACTTCACCGCTCCTTATTTGCCGAAGAATACCGGCAGCGAATCGTAGAAATAGTACGGAACGTGACGGTCGCTGTGATTCAGGTTCGAGATCGTGATCGCAAGATTGCTGGTTTCCCGATCATGGCCGTAGATGAAGCAATCGCTCGTCAGCATGAACTCCACAAGCTTCGCCTGCTTTTCGGCATGCTCCGCCGTGCCCTTGCAGGTGTAGATGAAAAACGGCATTCCGGGGTTGGCCTTGATCGGCGCTTCCAGATAGGCCATCTTTTCCGCATCGCTGCTCCACTCCATGCCGTGATCCGGATCGCCCTGTTCGGGAACGACCTCTACGCTCATCGGCGCATAGAAGCGGAAATACTCGAATGCGTTATGGAACATGTTCCACGTCGCGGCCGATCCGCGCGAATAACCCGTAAAGGCGCGGTGGTCGCGCGTCGCAACGAAGTCCTCCTTTGTCGTGCCGGTCAGGTAGGTGTTGTACTTCGTTTCGATCACCGGCAGGATGGATTCGGTGACTTCCTTATAGAACAGATTCGGCAACGTACCGGTGCGTCCGTCGCCCGAAACTTCCTTGTCGCCGTCGATCATATAGAACGTCGTGAACACGATGATCACGCGCGGAATATCGCCGTTGGCCATCATGTGGTCGAGCTGATTGAACTGTTCCTGCGTAAAGACCGTCTTGTAGTTCTGTCCGTCGCCGTGCTCATAGTAGACGACGTTGTACTTTGTATCCTTGTCGTTCTGGTCATATCCGTAAGGCAGATATACCATAACGTGCTTTTCGTAGGTTACGCCGTCGCCGTACACGTCGGTCGTATAGGCGACCTCCTCAAGGGTTCCCTTTTGCTCGGCCTCCTCTTTATATGCGGAGGGCAGACGAAGCCAGGTCGTTTCATACTCAAAATACTTTCCGGCCGGATAGGTAAACGCCGTGAAGCCCTCCGGCACATCCTGCGCCTGCGGCTTTACCGCCGTCGCGGTCTGCGTGGTCTTGCCGCAGCCGATCAGCAGCACGACGACCAGCAGCACCAACAAAAGACTGTGTTTTTTCATTGCTTTTCCTCCCGTATCCCGTTTTGTTCCCTTCGTTCATTATGAAAAAAGGCAAACCAGAGGTCTGCCTTTTCGGATCTCACGCCTAAAAGGCGGGGAAAGCGCAGCTTGGTGGAAATCCGCGCTTTCCCAAAGCAGGGACCCCTTCTTATTCTGCGGCTACGTCAAAGACGAAGTTCGAATAATTCAGCACCAGGTTGGTCGGGAAAACGTAAGCCATGATTTCCGGATCCTCTTCCGCGGTCGTCATAGCGCCGTTCATGACCTTCCAGCCGCTGACCGGTGCGGACAGCGTGATGGCCTTGGTGGTTTCTTCCTCATCGGTCGCGCCTACGGTGTAGGTGCCCTTGAAGGAATACGTCCAGTTGGTGACCTGTCTGCCGGCGCCGACATGTGCGATGACGGTCGTCTCGGTGTAGAGGTACTCTTTGTCGTTGAGGAACGTCAGGTCGCAGACGACGGCGTCGATAACGTCGCCTTCACGGCCTTCCTCATAGTACGCATAGGAGCGAGTGTAGTTTTCCACATTGGCCTTGGGCGCGCAGCCGACAAATGCGAGGCATGCGAACAGCATCACAGCGATCAGCGCAACAGAAATGATCTTTTTCATGGTTATACTTCCTTTCAATGATTGATGATTTTTTGTTAAGATGCCTCGGTTATCCACCATAATCGAAGCAATTTTTATAAGAACCTTCCCTTTGGGAAAGGGCTTATCTGGCCTGTTCCCGCTTCTTGGCGGGGAGAATGCCTTTCTTGTCAAGCGCCAGCATCACGGCGGAGCCGATGGCAAGCACGCCCATCACGATGGCGAGCACGATCGTCAGCGTCATGTACCACGGTGTGACCTCCACGATCTCGGAATCCGAGCCGATGCCGTTCATTGCAGCGGACTGCGCGACCACATAAGCGATTCTGCCGGCAGACTCGCGCAGGCAGGACACGACGTAAGCATCCTCCTTATACGCGTTGAGCTGCGGCGTTCTCGGATGAGAGGGGTTGTCCGGACCATCGTAAATGTCGGTGCCGGTGCAGACGGCGCGCGGCGCGTACATGTAGGCGGTCGGGCCGTTATCCATATCCGTGCAGGAGAAGCCGTCGAAGCCCCATTCGCCGCGGGCGACCTTGTTGATCAGATTGTCGCTGTCGCCCGTCCACGTTGTGCCGAGACGGTTGAAGCCGGTCATGATCGCGTGCGCGTTGCCGCCATCCTTGGACAGAATGTTCTTGAACGCCTCGAGGTAGATCTCGCGGAACGCCTGCTCGTTCGCCCACGTACCGACTCCCTCACGGTGCGATTCGGAATCGTTCAGCGCGAAGTGCTTTTCGTACACGACGACGCCCTTCGACTGAATGCCCTTGCACTCCTCGGTGCCGATCAACGCGGACAGCACCGGGTCTTCGGAATAATACTCGTAGTTTCTGCCGCAGAATGCGTTTCTGTGGATGTTCGCGCCGGGACCGTACAGACCGTTCGAGCCGGAATGCAGGCCGTCCTCGCCGATGATCTCACCGACCCGGCGGGTCAGCGCCTTGTTCCATGTCGTTGCACGTAGCGTGGACGAAGCAAACGCCGTGCCTGCGCCGCCGGAAACGAACGTCGAAGCGAAGCCGCAAGGCCCGTTCTGATCGCTCGTGGCGGGCTTGCCGATGGAGGGCACGCTCTTGGTGTTGTGCTGACCGAGCAGCACGAGGTTGCGCATTTCCGCAAAGGACATCTGATCGAGCAGATCCTCGAACGTCCAGGTCTTGCCGTGCTTTTCGATGGTTCCGTTGCGCTCGACGCCGACAAAGTCCGCCAGCACCAGTCCGTTTTCCGCTTTCAGCGTCGGCATTTTCACCTGTGCCGCATCTGCGGGCTTATCAAACTGCTCGTTGATCAGGCCCTGATAGATCGCGTCGTTGATCGACAGCGCGACCTTGCTTTGGAGCATCGTCTCCACGGAGGTGTCGTCAAACGAGCCCTTCCAGTCCTTGCGCGTCACATAGGAGACCGTCTGCGAGCCGTTGTCGAAGCGGTTGATGTCGGCTTCATCGAACAGGTTCGTGATCGCGGCGCCCGTTTCGGCGGAGGTTGCATAGGTGGTGGTGTCGACGGTATCCTGCGTGAACTTGTACACAAGGTTCTCATCCGAACGGTAGGTGATCTGCGCCGGAACGAGCTTGGACGCATCGGCATTCTTTTCCGCAAGAATGTGGTTGATCGCGTCGTGCGCGCCGTCCGCTACAGTAACGTAGTAATCGCCGTCGTCTAAAATGTACGTTTTCGCTACGTTTGCATCGTATGCGGCCATCTGCCGCTTTTCAAAGGTCACGGTCACGGTCTGCGACTCGCCGGGCTGCAACAGGTCGGTCTTTTCAAAGCCGACAAGCTGAACAGACGCCTTTTCAATGCCGTTATCCTTGGCATACTGCGAATACGGCGTCTGTGCATAGACCTGCACGACCTCCTTGCCCGCCGCTTCGCCGACGTTCTTGACGTTGACCGTTACGGTAAACGTGCCGTCGTTCTCGGCGACGCTGAAGCCGCTGTACTCGAATTCGGTATAGGACAGTCCTTCGCCGAACGAACGGGCGACGATGTCGGCATAATCAAACGCATCCGTGTTTCCGAGCACGCTGTCCTCATAGCGGGTCTCATAGTAGCGATAGCCGACATAAATGCCTTCGCGGTAGACGTTGTAGAACTTCTGGCAAAGCTCAGCGTCGTCGGATTCCTTTGCAGACTTTCCCGCAAAGCCGCCTTCGGTCCACTGCTCATAGATGTTGGTGCCGAAATTATAAATGGACGGCTCGCGCAGAATGTCGTAGCAGAACGTGTCCGCCAGCTTGCCGGACGGGGTGATCGTGCCGTTCAGGATATCGCCGATCACTTCTACGCCGGACTGACCGGTCGCGCCGATCCACAGAGCGGCATCCACGCCGTAAACGTCCTCTGCCGCTTCGGTCAAAAAGTCTACCTGCATCGCGTTGCTGGTGTTCAGCAGCACGACGATCTTTTGGATCTTACCCTGATCCTTCAAGGCTTTCAGACCCGTCAGGAGGTCGCGCTCCGCCTTGTTCAGTTCCAGATAATTGTTGCCGGTCTTGCTGCCCTCTTCCACGGTCAACGCATCGGTGCAGACGATCTCGTTCCCCTCGGGCCCGACAGTCGAAACGCCGGAGCAGATGTCATAGCCCTCACCGGAGTTTCTCGCAAACACGACCACTGCAACGTCGCACTTAGTCATTTCCGCAAAGGAAGCGTCGGAGGAGAACACATCCCACGGCACCTCGCCGATCGTGAACGGCGTCGTGCCGGTCATTGGCGGAACAGCGCTCGCATAGCCCTTGCCCGCGCCGGTCGTGTAGAAGGTCTGGCTCGCTTCATTCAGCGCAAAGCCGGAGGCCTTCAACGACGAAGCGAACGTGGAGCCGTTGCCGCCGGTCTGACCAGAGCCGGTGCCGGAGGTTACGACCGAACGGGAGGCCGTGCCGAACAGCGCGACAGAAGCCTTCGGATCGAGCGGCAGTGCGTTGTTCTTATTCTTGAGCAGGACGAAGCCTTCGGCGGCAACTTCCTTGCACACCCTATCGCCCTCCGCCATCAGTGCGGCGTCGTCATACACCTCGCGACCGTTATCGTTCAAAAGGGGATTGCCCTCAGCGTCCCTCTTAAC
>JAUMVL010000048.1:8386-11112 GCA_030530185.1 Clostridia bacterium
TCGGACGAAAACTTGATGCTGCCGGTGCCGGTCGAATCCGTCGCCTTGATGCCGAGTGCCCAGTTGATCGTATCCTGAAAACGCTTTTCCACAAAGACACCCGCAGTCAGGAGCACAGCGAGTGCCATGGTTACGCACAGGATCGAAAGCCAAAGCTTGGAAAGTTTCTTTTTCATCGCGTTGTCTCCTCTTATTTGTAGAATCGAAGCATGGCGTTGTAGAAGTCCGCCAGCCAGGCGTTGTAGTCATGGCCGGACGACTTCTTGATGATCATAACCGCATTCATGCCGTCGGTGAACTTGTCGGAAAGCTCCGTCATCGCCTGCTTATAAAAGGCTGGATGGGATTCGTTCGCACCGCCGACCGTATCGGCGTCGCCCGTGCCGTTGTACCAGAAGTGAATCGGATACGACGCAAATTCCGTGTTCGTCAACGCTTCCTTCAGCTCGCTTACCTCCGTCCATACGCCGGAGAAATTACCGAAGTTGGCGATATAATCGACATTCTGCATCATGCCGGACTTCATGACCGTCATGCTGCCGCGGGAAACGCCGCAGAATGCACGGTGGTCGCGGGTCGCGATCAGGTTCTCGCTGCTCGTGTCGCCCTTGGCATAGGTGGCATACTTGGCTTCCACCGCAGGGATCAGGTCGTTGCGCAGCTCGGCCGCAAACTTGCTCGTCCAACCGTCCGGGTTCGGATCGTTGTTGTACTCCTCCTGCGAAGCATAGTGCGTTTCGGGCGAATACCACGTCGGCGTGACGATGATCACGGGATCGCAAAGCCCCTGCGCTGCCATGTTCTCCATGACGTTGACAACATCCTTGCCCTTAAAGGTCAGCCAGCATTTTTCATCCTCGCCGGTGCCGTGCAGCAGATACATCACGTTATAGGTTTTGGAGGCGTCATAGCCGCTCGGGAGGTAGACCAGCGCGGTCTTTTCAAGAACAATCTCCTTGCCCTCGTTTTCGGGCAGGGACTCCAGATAGTAGGAATGGGTCGTGTAGGTCAGTTCTTCAATCGTTCCGACCTTTTCCGGCGCCGCCTTCAAGCTCTCCGTGACGCGACCGCGCAAGATAAACTCCGTTTCATACGCGCCGTCCTCCGGGCAAACGCCGTTGACGAACGTATGCTCATGCTTCGGCGCTTCGACCTTCTTCGGCTCTCCGCAGCCGATCAGAGCAAGGCTTCCGATCAGCAGGCAAATCGCCAGTCCCATGGAAACAACTCTCTTTTTCATCACTCGTTCTCCTTTTCTCATCATCACGATACGTTGGATTATTCTCATTTTCTTTGTAAAAAGCATACAAAAAACGCGGTTTCCGAACAACAGAAACCGCGTAATTCGTCTTTTATCCGCGCAACTGGCGCTTTATTTCGGCATGAAAATGGCGTCTAAGGAGAAAACTCCGTCCTCCGCCTTAGCGGTGATCGCGCCGCCGTATTTGTTTGCAATCCGCATCATGCTCTTCATACCGAACCCGTGATAATCCGGATCTTTTTCGGACGTCGGCAGACCGTTTTCAAATATGACCACTTCGCACGGATTCTCCTCATGCAGCGCGATCATATCGCCATCCCGCCGAACTGTCAGCGAAATAAACCGCTCCTTTCCCTCGGGGAGCTTTTCGACAGCATCCACCGCATTGTCCATCGTATTTTTCAGGAAGGAATAGATATCCAGATCCTCCATGAAATCAAGATCGCTGCCTTTGACATAGCAAGTAAACTGGATACCCCGGCTCCGACAAAGTTCCCGCGCCTCGGTCAGCACTACGTTCGCCGCACGATTGCCCGTCTCGACTTTATCATCATACGATTCGATTGCCTTGCTGAGCTTATGGAACATCCCGGCGTCCAGTTTGCCCTGAAAGCTGTTGACAAGTTTTTTGAGATCGTGGTACTTTTCGTTGACCAGCTCCGCGCGCTCTTTTCCCTGCTGCCATTGGTTTTCCTGCGCATGCAGCATGGCCTTCATCGACTGCACATCAGCATTCAGCCTCTGCATACGAATCAATTCATATTGCATCACCAAGAGGAAAATGCCACCAATCGAGATATACAGCGAATTGATCGTCAGTTCGATCGGCGAAAAATTGGTCCATCCTCTTACATATTGGTTGACTGTATAGAAGCCGAGACTGAACAAAAACGATAGGATGGAAAAGACACCCATCTGCAAAGGCGAAATATGCTCGTTTTCCCGAAACGTCTTATTCCGATAGATTCTCCAAATCAGATAATAACCTGTTCCGAAGAACAGAACATCCAGCAGCACCAGCAGATTGCTGTAATCGAACGCCGCTCCGACAGCTGGAATTGAGCGAAGCGCCAGCTCCAGTCCGCCGCAGATCTGCTGCGCCAAAAAACCGCTGGCGCCAACCATTAAAGCGACCCAAATAGATACCTTACAGCACGCCAAAACGACAATGATGGAAAGGAAATACACGATATAAACATTGCTGCCTTCGTTGACCCAAAGCAGATTAGACCGCCTTGCCAGTAGGAAGAACGCCGCACCGAGGATCCAAAAAAGCGCATAATACAAACGAAAAAACTTCCGCTTGGGCATATTGTTCCAAAAGAGCGCGACGCCGCCCAAGGCCTGCCAAAGCATGCCGACGTCTCGAAGCTGCGAATACCATTCCGGAGCGTGGTGCATCAGAAGCTCCCCCCTTTGTATCGCGCAAGATCCTCCATGAAGTCCTTGCGGCGATTCCGGCTCA
>JAUMVL010000316.1 GCA_030530185.1 Clostridia bacterium
TCCGTCTGCGACGGGAGCAGACCGCGCTCTTTCCGATAAATCGGATAGATCACGCCAACCGCAAGCGCTTCGGAGATTGTCACGCCGAGCAGAATGCCGACGCTGCCAGCAGCGGCGCCAAACGGCGTGTTGGAATAGCGGCGGAACAGAATTGCGGCCAGCGACAGCCCGAACAGCATTTTGAAGATCTGCTCTGCCAGCTGCGACAGCCCCGTACCGTTCATGCGCTGCAATCCCTGCAGATACCCGCGATATGCACACAGGATCGACGTAAAGAACAGCGCGGGCGCCAGGGCCATCAGCGCATATTGCATGCCCGGATCGTGCGAGTCAAGCACATACTTTGCAATCGGCTCTGCGCCGAAGAACATAATGGCTGTGGTTAAAATTCCGAGGCCGAACAGCAAACGGAACGCCTTGCGGAACACCAAATTTGCTTCTCGATACGCACCGCTCGCGATCCGCGCCGCAACCATGCGGGAGATGGCGATCGGAATGCCGGAGGAGGAAATGATCAGAAGCCATGAATAGGTCGGATAGACCTTTTCATAGAAGTACATTCCTTCCTCGCCAAGGATTCGGATTGCGAATACGCGGAACAGAACGCCGAGCACCTTGCAGATCAGGCTCGCCGCCGCAAGGATCGCCGCTCCTTTGAGAAAACTTGTTTTTTTGGTCTGTTCCATAGCCGTCAGTATAACAGATTCTTTTCGCTATTTCAAGCGTTTGCGGCCAGCGCCAAAGAATTCACAAAGATTCCGATATTTTCCCGGTACAATGTCGGCAAATCCGTGAGCGGCAGCGGGTTCTGTCCGCGTCCGGCCTCGATCGTATAGCCCGGGCGAAGATACGTTTGAATAAACCAATCCTTGTATCCGGCATAGCTGCTCATCTCGGCAGGATCCGCGACGGTATAGCCGCTGACGGCGGCAAACCGGTCTGCGATTGCCCGTGCGCCGTCCGGCGTGCGTTCCCCGAAGCGCCAATAGATTTCCGCGCCTTGCGTATGGTACGAAACGGTCAAGTCAAACCTCTCACGTTCGGTCAGCAATACCATTGCACGGTTCTCGGGTTCGGTAAGCGGCGCCGTGCCGACAAAGTCGCGCGGTGCGGGGCGCGTATAGCCCTGTGCAAACTTAATCGCTCGGGCGATTTCCCATCCGGCAGGATAGCCAAGGTTCAGATCGACCCCGTTCAGGTTTGCCTTCCACCCGCTCGGAAACGGGATGCTCGGAAAACTTCCCGCAAACCCCATTGCGCGCTGAAACGCCGGATCGTTCGCCTCGAGCCATCCGGTGACCAGATCGACCCCGTCCGGATTGACCATCGGCACCAGGACGAGCCGTGCACGCATCAGCAGCGTCCGCATCGGGAAACCTGCAAGCGAAGTATCGTTTGCCTCGGCATCGAGTGCAGCTTCGAGCATTCGCAGCACAAGAGGCGTCGTAATCCACTCGTTTGCATGATGAGACGCATTGATACCCACCGTGATCGGTCCCGTCCCGACCGCGGCGCGCAACAGATCCTGTCCCTGTACGCTTCTGCCGAACGATTCGACCGCCAGACGCGGATAGCGCGCCCTCAGCCCTTCCAGTACGATGCCGTTCCAAAAACCGGAATACGGCACCTCCCACGAAGACACCAAAAACGGCAGCGGAACGGTTACAATCGAACCGATTGCAAGGCGATCCGGATCGACCGTCGGATTTGCCGTCTCGATCGCCCGAACCGTCGTTCCGTATCGATTGGCAAGCGCATAGAACGTATCGCCGCGACGGATGGA
>JAUMVL010000049.1 GCA_030530185.1 Clostridia bacterium
GTTAGGAAGAAATTGCCATAGTCGAAGCCGATTTCCGGCTTCCAGCTGACCGTCAGATCGTCGCCTTCCTGAGCATGCGTCACCTCGGCGCCGTCCTTCTTCTTGAAGGTGACCGTGCCGCCCTCCGTGGGATCGATCGTTGCACTGAGGTCGTACAGCGGCGCGTTCGGGTCTTCCGCGACCGTGAAATCAAGCTGTACAGACAGGGTCTTATCCGCGCCGTCGTTGTAAGTAATCGTCAGCGTTTCGTTGTAGTCGCCCGCCGCAAGACCGCTTTTCGGATGGACGGCGATGTTGACGCTCTCGCCTGTGGCAAGCGTATAGGGCAGATCGGCGTCGGGGATGGGGACGCCGCCGGCGGTCAGGAGCATCACGTCATAGCTCGCCGCGCCGCTGAGCGACTTCACGGTGATGTTCCGCCCCGTATCGTTTCGCAGCGTAACGGGCTTTGGCGTAATCGTGTCGTACCCTGCCTGTTCCGTACCGAAGTCCAGACTGGTCGGATCCGCCTCCAGCGTGTCCGGCTGCGGCGCGGCGGGCACGGTATACCGGATGGTCACGAAACTCTCCGTGGGCTGGACATAGTCGATTTCGGCGCTCGCTGCGCCGTCGACGCTCAGGGCGTAGCATACTTCGGGGTTGGTGATCGCATAGTTGCTGTCAAACTGCACCGTGGCGTGGCCCTTGAGGAAAGTCCGACTGCTCTCCATGTCGCCGGTCGAGACCTGGACGCGCACCTCATAGGTCTTGCCCGCCACAAAGACATCGTCTCCGTCCGGATTGTCCCAGTTGACCGCACCGACCTCATAGTCCGTGCCGTTAGCGCGCACAAACTGTGCGCTCAATTCGCCCCATTCGCCGCCCGGATACCAGTGGTCGGTCGGGATCGTGTCGCCCGCCTTGGGGAATACGGAAAGACTCACCGCGTCCACAACCTTGTCTCCCTGTACCCACTTGCAGTAGAGCGTCGTATCCGCGCCGATCGGCGTATCTGAGTTTACAGCGGTGCTGTCGTCCGCGGGATCGGTAAACCAGACCCGACCCGCCTTGTCGTATACGCGATAGAGATCGTCCCCGCTTTGCACCGGCTGATCCGCCGCGCTGCCGTACCACTCAACGTCCGGACTGCCGTTGCCGCTGCTGCCGCTGTTCACGCTCTCCGTCTGTGCGGGGGCAGTGCCTTTGCCCTGGGTGTTGAAGCTGATCTTGTAATGGAGGTACGTCCAGGTAAAGGTCTTGTCGCCGTCCACAGTCACGCCCACGGGATTTGTATCCCACTTGCCGACGCCATAGCCGTCGTCCGCGAGCTTGCCGCCGGGCAGATCCGCAGCAGTAAGCGTATGCCCGTCATCCACTGTGATGCTGACCTGGGATTCATTGCCGTCGGAAGTGATCCAGGCGCCATTTTCCAGGATGAAGGTCACAGTGTGCTTTGCGGTCGGCGCGGGATTACTCTTGTACGTCGCCGCTATCTCGACGTCCTCATCGGGCATGTTGAAGGTGGTGGGTGTGGAGTTTTCATCGGTCAATTCCACGTCACCCTTGATGATTTTCCACTTGTCGAACTGCATATTCCCGGGCGCTTCGTCCGCCGTGATCTCAATGGTTTCGCCTTTCATTGCCTCGCCCTTGCTCGGCGCGCCGTTAACGATCACTACGGTATGGGGGATGCTGTCCGTAAACTGAATCGTCCGATTCTGGTTGAGCCCTCTGTGCGCGTCGGTTGCGATTACGAGTATCTGAATGTTACGCTTACTTTCAGTGGTCGGCAGCAACGAGGCGATTTCATATGAGAAGTAGCCGTTATTGTCGGTGGTCGTTTTGAAGTTTTCATACATATTGCCGTTCTCATTCCTCTGAACACCGATATAAACATCTGTATTTGCGCACCGGTTGCTGTTTTCATCCATTATATATCCGCTGATAGTATAGGGCTTGTTCAGCGGAGAATACTCAGGCTTGAAATCCACCAGACGCAGCGACAGCTTATTCACGATCGTTATGTACAGATAGCAGCTCTGCGCCGAATGGTCATCGTTGCCCGGATAATTCAGCACAAGTGCGTTTTTACCAGAGGGAAGCGAAGACACCCTAAACTGATTAAGAAGAGTGTTCCATGTGCCTATTTTCTCGCCGTCTAAGGTGAGAGTGACTCTCTGTTTCTCACTATACGGCAAGTTTCCGTTAGCTGATGTGAGGTCAAACTGAATGTAAATCTGATCGCCTTCACCATACACATATTTTCCGTCAATTGTCGATGCCGATATAGAGGAAAGGAACTTGAATTTTGCCGTGAGGTTTACATTCTCGGTCGCGGTAAAGGTGTAGGTATAGGTGCTCGACGAGCCTTCCCGAACGCCGTCGCTGACCTTATTACCGTCTTTGTCATACCAGCCGTCAAACACATAGCTTGTATAGTGGGTGGCTTTAACGGTGACTTCCGTGCCGGCTGTATAGGTCCCGCCGCCCTCGAGCTGACCTGCGCCTTCGCGATTGGCGGTCAGGGCGACGGTATAGGTTGCCGGAGCTGTGGAGAATCTGAGCTGCTTTGTCTGCTCAAAGCGCAGATAGGTATCGGTCGCATGAACAATGATTTCTATGTTCAGCGTATCGCCCTCGTGGATGAACGACAGATTCTGATTCATCGTGAAGCTGAATCTGCCATCGGCGTCTGTATCGACGAACCATGGGAGCATACTTTCAGAACCGGGCTCCTGCTGGGTACGGATGGTTATCTCCGTATTGCTCAGCGGGTTGTCATTTTCGTCGAGGAAGCGTCCGCTGATGGTATAGGGCTCGCCGGGCAGTCCGAGTGTCTCGGTATAGTCCGTCAGCTTGAGGCTGCTCTTGTTCGCTACCGTGAAGGTGATCGTTTCGCTGCAGCCCTCATAGGTATCATCGCCTGCCCAGCCCACCTGCAGAGTATTCTCACCGGGGCTGAGCGCAGAGGCAGGAATTTCCATCATGCAGGAATTGTACTCCTCCAGCGTAAATGTCCCTTGTGACGGGACTGTGAGCTGAGTTTCCTTTACCGTGTTTTCCGGCAGGGGATCGCCATCCTCTGTAATGGGGATGAATGCAAAATAAGCGGTCTCGCTTGGGTCGACAACCGTCGGCCCTGTCTTCACGAACAGCTTTGTCTTGATTTTTCCGCTTTGCACGGAGCTGAACTTTGCCGTCAGGGTAATGTTGTTCGTGGGCGTAAAAGTATAGGTATTTTCAGTGCTGACGAGCGCATTCCCGTTATACCAGCCGGCGAAGACGTAGCCCTCGTTGGGCGTGGCGGTGACGGTGGCGCTTTCATTCCCTATATAATTGCCGCTGCCCGTGACCGTGCCGCCTTCCGCGGGAGAGCCCGTTAAGGTAACGGAGTGTTTAAAGATCGCCGTAGCAGTCACGTTTGTGCTCGGCATCGTAAAGGAGGTGGTGTAGGCATAGGGATCCGCAAGCGTTACGCTGTCCGGCACGACTTCCCACTTGTAAAACCGACTAGGCATCATTGCTTCCAGCCAAACCGTCTCACCGGCTTCGGCAAAAACAAATCCACGTCGGCCGCCGGTGATCGAAACGCGATACTGCGTGCCCGGAATAACAGGAGGCTCCTCCCTCCAGCATGCATAGATCGACGCATCATTCTGAAAAACGGTGCCGTCCGTTCCCGTTCTCACTTCCATCCCCATAAAGTTGGAAGGCATTAGGAACCATCCGATAAATCTATACTGCATCTCTTGAGGATAGGGCGTCGGCAGCGCCTGCGTGATCCTGCCGTATGCGTCGGTTTTTACGGAGGACGGTATGTTTGTCACACTGACGCCGTTTGCGTCCAGAGTGATCGTGTGCCCGATCGGATCATTCGCGCCCACGACCGTCACCTCATAGGTGTCCGTATGTCCCACAAAGCTTACCGTCAGCGTTTGTTTCCCGATCCTGCTGCTGTCAAAGCCGGAAACCATGCTGGGCATAACAGAAAGCGTATGATGGTCTCCGGAGGAATAAGAAACGGTCAAGCTCAGACCGGTCGTATCCAGCTCCTCGCCTTGTCTGTAAAACTGCTTTGCACCGTTGTTGTTCAGACTGATGCCGGTGGGGCTTGGCGCGACTTGGTACTTCTGAAACTCGGCGGTCAGTACCCGATCCCGCTCCACGGTAAAGGTATACGTCTCATTTGCATTGGCGAAGTTGCCGTTCTCCACCCATTGGGTGAAAAAATAGCCCTCATTTTCTGTGGCGCAAACGGTTATTTCCGTCCCCGCCGCATAGGTTCCTCCGCCCGAGACTGTGCCGCCCTCGGCGGGTTTGGTGCTGAGAGTCACGGTGTAGCTGACCGGGGAAATCTTCACATATTGGAAGCCGGTCAGATCGTCGCTGTTGTTCCACGCCGCCGCGGGCGTGGTCGAGGGAACGGTGTTTACCAGCACGTCGGGGGCGGGGCTGTAGCCGGAAATGTCGAGAGTAGGCCACAACGCCCACATACTGCCGGTTGTCTCCAGCGTGCCGCTGTTTACCTTCAGCGTCCCACGCGCAGAATACACGCCGCAGGCGCCGCCTTCGGAGAAGATATTGCCTCCGGCAACAGTAACATCCTTTTGTACATAGATGCCGTAGCTATCTGCCGAAATGGTGAAGTCGCCGTCCAGCGTCAGACTGCCGGGTGCAGCCTGAATGCCCATGGCAACGGAATCGTCCTCCAGGACAGCATCGCCCTCAACCGTAAGATTAATACCTTCGGCGGTGATAAGCGCGCCGCCGGTGCTGCCGGTCACGCCGGTCACGTTTTCAAGGGTCAGTGTGTTGGTGGAGGGGTCGAAGGACGCTTTTGCATTCTCCCCGGTGACGCCGGGGATGTTGTCCTTGTTGCCGGGGTGGACCTGTGTGTCGCCTATCCACAGGGGATAGGGCTCTACAAACTTTGCCGTCAGCGTAATGCTGTCCGTGGGTGTAAAAGTATAGCTATCTTCAGTGCTGACCATCGTCGTGCCGTCATACCAGCCGGCGAAGACGTAGCCCTCGTTGGGCGTGGCCTTGACGGTGGCGCTGTAGCCCTGAAAGACGTTTATAAAGCTAAGACCCAGCTGCGTAGCGGAAAAAACCTCAACGCTGCCGCCCGCGGCGGGATCGGCCTGGACGCGGACGGTGTATGTAGGAATCGATCCCCCACCGCCGTCAAAATACGCGACGGCGGTCATGTTGCTTTGCACGGTGAAGTAGTATGTCAGCGCACCCGCAGCAGGGTTGTCATGCACGTCAACCTTGACGCCGTTTACCTCCAGCCGATTGAAGCTGTAGCCTTCACCTTCATTTGTTTGGATGTCGAAGAAGCCTGTATAGCCGGGGGGAAATGTCGTCTGGCCGTCGGGTGCATGACCGCCAGTCCAATCACGAATGCGCAGCGTGCCGCCGCCCGCCGGGTAGACGGAGCAAAGTATGGTAAAACCGGTGGGGGTGACAGGCGGTGTGACCGGTGCCTTGACCTCTATCTCGTAGGTATCGGTAAAGCCCTCGTAGGTCACGGTTAAGGTCTGCTTGCCGAGCTTAGAGCTGTCAAAGCCGGAAACCATACCGGCTGTGACATAGACTGTTTCCCAGCTGCCGCCAGACTTGCTGACTTCTATCGTCATGCCTGTCACATCGAGGTTGTCGCCCACGGTGTAGTCCTTTTTGGCATTGTCACTGTTCAGCTTGATGCCGATGACGGTGACGGGGTCGCCGCCCTCAAACGTCGCCTCGACCGTGACCGCCTCGTCGGGCATGGTGAAGCTGGCGCTATATGCTTGTTCGTCTATGGGAGATGGGGTTGCGGAAACAGGCTCTCCGTTCACGGTCAGGCTTTTGAGGACACGGTAGTGATACGCTCTGATGTTGAGACTGACCGTCTCGCCCTCCGCGAAGGATTCTACGCCGCCTGTCGAGGGGGATTGAAACATTATGGTGATCGAGCCGCCGCCCGTCGGCTCGCAGTTGAGCGTGACGGGGTAGACGTTCTTGTTATAGGTCGCCGTGAGCGTCACGTTGCGCGCGGGCATTTTGAAGCTGGCCGTGCTGCTGGTGGCGCTGCCGGAGGTGAAGGTCAGGCCCTCCGCGCCGCTCCATTCCTTGAAGATAGGCGCGTAGGACGCCGAGATCGTCACGATATCGCCCTCATTGAATCTGCCGTTGTCCAACAATAAACCGTCGCCGACTGTACCGCCGGTGACACTGACGGTATAGCGCTTCAGGATGGAGCCGCCGACCGTAAACGTCGCCTTGACCGTGACCGCCTCGGCGGGCATTTTGAAGCTGGCGGTATATCCGCCGCCAAACAGATCCGGTATTGCGTTGGTAACAGGCTCTCCGTTCACGGTCAGGTCATTGTACTTGAAGGTATAGCCGGAATTCGCCATGATCTTGAGATTGACCGTCTCGCCCTCCGCGAAGGATTCCTTGCCGCCCGTCGTGGGGGAGCTCCCTGTTATGGTGATCGAGCCGCCGTCCGTGGGGTCGCAGACCAGCGTGACGGGGTAGGTGGTCGTGCCGGGGTCGTTGTTGTTCTCCCCATAACCGGGCAGTCCGGGCTTGCCCTCCTTTCCCCCGCCGCCGGAGGGAAGGACGCCGACTGTATCGTTGCCCACCAGGTACTTCGGCGTAAGCGTAACGTCTTCCGTCACGGTGAAGGCGTATTCCATATCGCCGGTGGCCTTGCCGCCGTTCACACACCAGCCGCTGAACGCGCCGGTCCAGCCCTCTTTGAACGCGAAGCGAACGGTGGCCGTTTCGCCATGATTATACGTGCCCGCGCCGGACACCGTGGCATAGGTGGAATCCACTCCGGTGATGGCTACGGTGTGGGTGATCGTGCCGGGGTCGTTGTTGTTCTCCCCATAGCCGGGCAGCGCAGGATTGCCGCCCTCCGCAAAGGCGCTGATGGGCAGCATGGAGATGATCATCACCAGCGCGAGCATTGCTGCAAGCAATCGGTTTCTTGTTTTCATGTTCGGATTCCTTCCTCTCTTAAAAATCCCTGTCGGAATGATTTTTCCTGATCTCGGTTTTCGTTTGGCGACGCTTGGCGCGGGCCCTGCCGCTTGTTCATGGGGCGTCACATTCCGAAGCATATAAAAATGCGCCACGACCCCGGTCAGGCAATATGCCTTTCGGGTCATGACGCAGTATTCTTACAGGTTCGGCATTCGATTTGCGCGCTGAAAAAAGGGTATAGTTACCCTTATCCAGTCCAGTCCAGCCCGGCCCAAAGCGATTATGCACATTTTTGCGGAATTGTCAAGTCGTTTCATGGTAATTCCTCCGACGTGTTTCGAGCGGCCCAACGGGCGCACTTTTCTAATCCTCATTATACTTAATTATCAGACGCTTGAAAATCACCCAAAACCAGGGAAAAATAGGTGGGGCGCAGGGGGACGTCCTCCTGCGGCCTACTCTATTCGTCTTATTTTCTTCGCAAGCGATTCTTGCTTTTAGCGCAGCAGATAATCGCGGAGCTGTTCGCGCCTGTTGACGCCCAGTTTTTTATATGTTTCGGAAAGATGATACTTGACCGTGTTATTCGAGACATCCAAATGCCGCGCAATATCACTTACGCTCCATCCACGGCTGAACAGCGTCGCCACCGTGGATTCCATCTTAGTCAGTCCCGGCGCAACCTGCTGATCGGTATGGCTGTTGTGTATGGTGATCCAATTGGAGAAATAGCGATCTGCATATTTGCTTATCTCCTGGTATTTCTCTTGAAGCTCCGGCTTGATCAGCTTCTTATTGAGTCCGGACAGCAGAACATAGTGCTCGCCGAAGGGCGAAATCAGCCCGTCAGGCAGCGCCATCTCCCACGCGGCCGCAAAATGCCCGGTTGCCTCTTCGAGATGCTCCCGGCGCATCAAGGTGATAGTCGAAATGACGTGCAAATAGATTTCGGGGATCGGATAGCGCTTTTCGCTCAGCGCCAGCGCGGCAGTCGCAATGCCCTCCGCTTTCCCGTATTCGCCGCGCAAATACTCCCGCAGCGCCAAAACATAGCACAGGAAGTAGCGAACGCCCTCCGGCAGTGTTGACGGAATGTCGTTCAGCGTTGTCAAATCTTTCTCCGGTAAATGGAGCAAAACCCGAACAACATCCGCACAATATTTACCTGAGATCGGTACACGATTTCCAACATCAAGCGTTTCCATGCTCGCCAGCGTTTTTTGCGCCTCGTCCACATGACCGAGCGTCACGTTGGAAATGCAGCACACAATATGGGCGGACAAGCATAGTGCCGGATCCGCGTGCGCAAGAAACGCTTCTGCCCGAAGAGCGGCTTCCTCAGCCTTTCCGGTGAACAGACAGTACTCCGCCACGGCCATTTCTCTTTCTTCCGGTTCCTCGATTGCTTCTATGATTTCCTTACATTTCCCAGGTGCAAAAGCCTGGCTGACCAGTGGCATGATCTTTCGATTTGTTGTTCTTTCTTTTGACGCTCCGCTCATTTTTTCACATCCTTTTGTCGGAGAACATGTAAGCGTGGGGCGGTTAATTTTTTTCCAGCTATGATTTTATCTCCGGAATCGTTCACAACGCTGCATATTTCATAAACAGCAGTTCCTTGAGGGTTTCCAATTCCTTGATCTCATCGAAGCCACTCTCATGCTGATACACCAGCCCCACTGCGTAGCGCGTCACCGCCGCCAGCATAAGGTGGATGGTGCTGGAGAGCATTTCTTCCTCCGAGACATCTGTGCGGACGGTGTGATCATGTTTCCCCCGTTCGTACATTTCATGGAAAAAGCTGATGATGGGCTTCATTAGATCTCGGTATGCGTCCAGAGCATCGTCGTCCATATCCTCCGACTGAATGTAGATATTGAGGAACTGATTAAAGCGCAGCAGCGCCTTGTTTTTTCGATAGATTTCCAGAAAAGACTCCAGATAGAACGAAAACATGTCCGCCGCCGTCATGTTTTCAAAGTTATCGCTCGGCCTGCGCTTGCGGTTCTCTTTGAAGAACTCGCCCCATTTCCATTCGGCGATCGCCACGGCAAACCCGGCTTTGGTGTTAAAGTAGCGGTACAAGGTCGCAATACCGTATCCGCTGGCTTTCGCCACGTCTTGCAGACGGATCGCTTCAATGCCTTTACTGGAAAACAGCGCAAAGCCGTGCTCCAAAAAGGCTTGCCTTCGTTTTGCCTGCTCTATTGCGTCTTTTTCCAGGTTTCGCATTTTTTACGCCTCACTTGTTAAAATATAATAACAGTATAAACGGCCATATATCGCGATAGTTTCAATACCGTGATAAGCGAACTATCATTATATTTATAGTATATGGTTTTATGCGTTTTTTCAAGTAGGTGCGGGAAATATTTATGCCGCCTTGTGAAGTATGATGTCGTTCTCATGCTCCGCAAGATTCTTTTGGGAGTATCAGGCTTTGCTGTAACCGGCGTAAACCTCGCAGGTCTTGGAGTAGTTGAGGATGTGTGTCCGCAAAGTCTGCATCTCGAACCTCCGCGTTTCCGCCGCCTTGATCGCCGCTTTCGCCTCGTTAAAAACCATTTTGACAAAACAAGTGCAAATCAAGTTTTTCGGTCAACTCCTTGCCCCACAGCAGGGAGAGCTATCACGGAAGTGCGCGCGTGAGAATAGCCGGCAACTCGGAAACAAATACATTGTAGAAAAACTTTAGCAGATATTTGCTTTTTAACTTGAATGCCGAAAAAATATATGCTATACTCACGGCGCAAAAGTTTTATATTTTAAGGTAATAAATAACACATTACTGCAAAATTTTATGAATCAGATTAAAATATGTTGCGTCAAAAAGGAAGGCGGAGTCAAATGAGCCGAATTAAACTAATAGGGGAATCAGAAATGGATGTTTTTGAAAAACTAAAAGAGAGAGTCGGTTGCCAGTATATCAGTGATATGGCGAATGGCGCATTTTGCAATTCTCTAGCCAGAGTTTCCGTACGAACAATGGAGTTGATAGAGTATGAGCTTGACTCCCTAAGAGCGCTGTGGGAATACCTAACTGGTGAAAAAATGGACGCAATAGATAAAGCTCAACTTATTCAGTCTCTGCAAAAAGATATATTATTTTATTAATGCGCAGAGGAATCGCTTTAACTTGAAAATGTATCGAATATAGCCTTATAAAAAACGAGCATGTCCTGAAGAACAAATAATATCACAAAGCAATGCAATAGGTTCAACTTAGCGCATTTTCACGAATATGCTGAAGGCTCTTAAGCCATCTTGAAAAACGAAATATTTTGTGTATACTATATATATACAGGTCACTATTTCGTGGTAAAAAAAAGAGAGCCTTTACATAGGAGAAAATGTGCATCATGGACAGTTTTACATATAGATTATCGATGCTCCGACGGGATTCCTATCTGGAACGACTGCTACGCTTAGTTACCGACGATAAGGTGGTGTTTGTCGTCGGGGTAAGACGGTCCGGGAAAAGCTGTCTGGCTATCCAATTTGAAGAAGAACTGCGTGAACGTTTTGATCATGTTGTTCGCTATAACTTTGAAACGACCGCTGATGTCCAAATATCAGCGGAAAATATGATCGACAATTTCCATAAGAACCATGCCAAAGGGGAAAAGTACTATATCATTTTAGATGAGATCATGCGCGTTGATCATTGGGAACTTGCCGTGAATTATTTTACGGAGAACGCAGATTGTAAACTGTTTTTATTCTCATCCAACAGCCGTGTTTTTTCCGACAAGCTGACCGCAGTAAAGGACGATCAGTATGATGTGGTAGAAATGCTGCCGCTTTCTCTCCCCGAGTTTATCTCTTATCAGTGCTTTAAAGAAACTACGCCGGAAAACACGCCGCTGCTTCAAAAGCAGTATTCCCGCTTTGGCGATAAATCGTACACGATTCATGACATTTACAGCTTCTATACAACTTACGGCGGTCTG
>JAUMVL010000050.1 GCA_030530185.1 Clostridia bacterium
TGACCCCCTGCATCATACAATTCTGCTGCACGGCGTCACCGGCAGCGGCAAAACCGAGGTCTATCTCCATGCGATCCGCGCCTGCATCGAACGCGGACGGCAGGCGATCGTGCTCGTGCCGGAAATTTCACTGACGCCGCAGACGGTCGGACGCTTTTCCGATCGTTTTGGGGACCGGATCGCCGTGCTGCACAGCCGCCTGTCCGTCGGGGAGCGATTCGATGAATGGCGGCGCATCCGGCTTGGCCTTGCCGACATCGTGATCGGCGCGCGCAGCGCCGTATTCGCCCCGGTCGAGCGGCTCGGACTGATCATCATCGACGAGGAGCACGAATCAAGCTATCAGAGTGAAAAGAGCCCGCGCTATTCGGCGATCGACGTCGCCGCGCAGCGGGTCAAAGAATCCGGCGGCGCGCTCGTGCTCGGCTCGGCAACGCCGCAGCTGCTCTCCTACTATCGCGCGCTGTCGGGACGGTACACGCTCTGCGCACTGCCCGAACGCGTCGCGGGGCGGCCGTTGCCCGAGGTGGAGATCGTCAACATGCGCGACGAGCTGCTGCTCGGCAACAACAGCATCTTTTCCGACCGGCTGGTCGAGCTTCTCTCCACCACGCTTGCCAAAGGGCAGCAGGCCATGCTGTTCATCAACCGCAGAGGGTATTCGACGTTTGTTTCGTGCCGCAGCTGCGGGTACGTCTTAAAGTGCGACAACTGCGACATTTCGATGACGTATCACAAGGTCGAGGGCCGCACGCGCTGCCACTACTGTGGTGCGACAAAGCCCCTGCCCAAGGAATGTCCGAACTGTCACAAACCGTTTTTGAAGCAGTTCGGCATCGGTACCGAGCAGGTTGAGGAAAGCCTGCACAAGCTGTTTCCGACCGTCAAGAGCCTTCGCATGGACACCGACACGATGCGCACCAAGGACGCTTACGGCCGCATCCTTTCGGCGTTTGCGGCGGGGCAGGCGCAGGTGTTGATCGGAACGCAGATGATTGCCAAGGGGCACGACTTTCCGAACGTCACGCTGGTCGGCGTGGTCGCGGCGGACACGACGCTGAACCTGCCGGACTATCGCTCGCCCGAGCGCACGTTCCAGCTTTTGACGCAGGTAGCCGGCCGGGCCGGGCGCGATGAAAACCCCGGGCGCGTTGTGCTGCAAACCTATGCGCCGCAGCACCCGATCATCCGGTTTGCCAAGGAGCAGAATTACCCGGCCTTCTTCCAGTATGAGATCGCGGAGCGCAAAAAGATGCTCTATCCCCCGTTCTCGCTGTTCCTTCGCGTTGTGTTCTGCGACCGCAGGGAGGAACAGGTGGCGGACGCCTGCATTGCCTATACCAAGGCGCTGGAAGCGAACCTCCGCGCTATGCTCGGCGAGGAGGGCAAAAACGACATTCTGCTGCTCGTTGCCGCCGAAGCGCCGATTGCCCGGATCTCGGGACTGGTGCGGTATCAGCTCTTGATCAAGCTGCTTCGCACCAAGCGGCTGCCCGCCGCGATTCAAACGATCTATGACTTTCACTCCGCGCACCGCGATGTGTGCAGCGAAGTGAATTGGGAACTCAACCCGCAGGATATGTAGTGACCCGAATTTCAAGAAAGGATCGTATTTCGATGCGCATTCGCAGCTGATCCTTCCGCATCCCTGTGATGCGGTTTATGCCGTCCCGGAGTTTTCCGGAAGTATTCCGCAAGAATTTACAGGAGAGTATTATGCAACGAAAACCGAACCGAAATCGGGCGCTTGTCCTTCAATGCCTGCGCGGCTCGAAGCGCTATCTGGTGCTCGCCGCGTTCGAGGTGGTGCTTGCGATTTTGATGCTGTACCTGACCTCGTATGTGACAAGCTATGCCCTGGACTATGTGCTGCTCGGCGACGATCCGTCTTTACCGAAATGGTTGTTCGACTTTTTGACCCGCCGAAGCGAAGTTACCAAAACCTACTGGTTCTGCGGTCTGATGTTCTTTGTGTTCACGGTGCTGAACGGACTGTTTACGTTTCTGCGCCGCCGCAACGTTTCGGTGGCGTCCGAACAGATGGCAAAGAACATGCGCGACACGCTCTACCGCCACCTCAACGCGGTCCCCTACGACTACCACAAGCACGTCAGCACGGGCGATCTCGTGCAGCGCTGCACCTCCGACGTCGATACCGTGCGCCGGTTCATCAGCAATCAGCTGATGGAGATCATCCGCATCGTCGTGATGTTCGTGACCGCGCTCGTGATGATGCTCTCGATCAACGTCCGCATGGCGCTGATCTGCATGGTGACGCTGCCGATCCTGGCTGTGCTGAGCTTTGTGTACTTCCGTTTTGTGCGAAAGTACTTCACCGAAGCCGACGAGGCCGAGGGCGCGCTCTCGACCGCGATTCAGGAGAACCTAACCGGTGTGCGCGTTGTGCGCGCGTTCGGGCAGCAGCGCGCCGAGTTCGATAAATTTACCAGGCTCAACACCGACTATCGAAAAAAGAATATCTTCCTGAACCGGCTTATGGCCTTCTACTGGAGCGGATCGGACGCGATCGGCTATATTCAGATCGCGCTTGCGCTCGTGTTCGGCGTCGCGTTCTATGCGAACACGCACGGCACCGCGCACCCGTTCACGCTCGGCAACATCTATCTGTTCATTTCACTGACGAACCGGTTGACATGGCCGGTGCGCCAGCTCGGCCGCATCTTGGCCGATCTCGGCAAGGCGACGGTATCGCTGAACCGTCTCAACGAGATCCTGTCCGTCCCCGCCGAAAGCGAGCCGGGCAAAGCCGAAAAGCAGCTTGACCTTGCCAAAGGGATCGTGTTCGATCACGTCTGCTTCGGCTACGATACGCCAAACGACGTGCTGGATGATATTTCGTTCTCGGTCAAGGCCGGACAAACCGTTGCGATCTTGGGAAGCACGGGCAGCGGCAAGAGCTCGCTGGTGCAGCTGCTGCAGCGACTCTACCCGACAACCTCCGGCACGATCACCGTCGGCGGCGTCCCGATCAACGACATTGATCACGAAACGCTGCGCAAGAGCATTGCGATCGTGCTGCAAGAGCCGTTCCTCTACTCCCGCACGATCAAGGACAACATCAAGCTTGTGCGTCCCGATGCGACCGACGAAGAGATGTATGCCGTCGCCAGGGAGGCGGCCGTGCACGATGTGATCCTGCAGTTTGCCGACGGGTACGATACGATCGTCGGTGAGCGCGGGGTCACGCTGTCCGGCGGGCAGCAGCAGCGCGTGGCGATTGCCCGCGCTCTGATGCAGAACGCGCCGATCCTGATCTTCGACGACTCAATGAGCGCCGTCGATACCGAAACCGATGCGAAGATCCGCGATGCGCTCCATGCGCGCCACGGTAAGGGCATTCTGTTTTTGATCTCGCACCGCATCACGACGCTCTGTGAAGCGGACCTGATCCTCGTCCTTGAGCACGGCAGGCTGGTGCAGACGGGCACGCACGCCGAGCTGATGCAGCAGGATGGATTGTATCGCCGCATCGCCGAGATTCAGGATGCGCCGAAAGGAGGTGCGATCGCATGAATTACGATACCGAACAGGACTATACGAATGAAAAAGTCGATCTGAACCTTTGGAAGCGGCTTTTCGGCTATGCGATGCGGCACCGAACGTTCTTGGTGCAGAATCTTATCGCACTCGTGCTCGTCGCGGTCTGCGACACGCTCTACCCGATTCTGACGCGCTTTGCGATCGATCGCTTTGTCAACCCCGGCGGCGCGCCGGAGCTGACGGGCATCTGGTGGTTCGGCCTCGGCTATATCGCGCTTGTGCTGTTCCAGAGCTTCTTTACGATGGTGTTTATCATGCGCTCCGGCGACATTGAAATGTCGATGTCGTATGACATCCGGCAGGAAGCGTTTTGGCATTTGCAGAACCTGTCGTTCTCCTACTATGACAAAACATCGGTCGGTTACCTGATGGCGCGCATGGTCAGCGACATCAGCCGCATCAGCGAAATGCTTTCGTGGGGCATGATCGACGTGTTCTGGTCGCTGTGCTACGTCGTGTTCTCGGTGATCGCGATGTTCCTGTACAATTGGAAGCTCACGCTGATCGTGCTCGCCGTGATCCCGCCGCTTGCGATCGTAAGCTATGTGCTCCAAAAAGCGATCCTGAAATACCAGCGCGCCGCGCGCAAGCAGAACAGCCGAATCACGAGCGCCTTCAACGAGGGCATCATGGGCGCCATGACGACCAAAACCCTCGTGCGCGAAGAGGCCAACAGCGCGGAATTTGAAACGATCTCGAACGACATGAAGAAGGCCTCGATCAAGGCGCAGGTGCTTGGCGCAACGTTCTTCCCGCTGATCATCTCGCTCTCCGCGATCGCAACCGCATTGGCGCTGATCCTCGGCGGCGCGGGCGTGGGCGCCACGCTTGCGGGAACGACGACATTCCTCGGCGTCATGACCGCCGGTACGCTCGTCTCGTTCATCAACTATGCTTCAGGACTGTTCGAACCGATCCAGAACCTTGCCGGCATCTTTGCCGAGCTGCAAAGCGCGCAGGCAAGCGCCGAGCGCGTGATCGGGCTGCTCGATACCAAGTCCGACATCACGGATACGCCCGAGGTCACGGAACGCTACGGAACGACGATGGATCCGAAGAAGGAGAACTGGGAGCCGCTCGTCGGCGATATCGAATTCCGCCATGTGGATTTTTATTACAAGGAAAGCGAACCGCTTCTGAAGGATTTCAATCTGCACATTCATCCCGGCGAAACGATCGCGCTCGTCGGAGAAACCGGCGCCGGAAAATCGACGATCGTCAATCTCATCTGCCGCTTCTATGAGCCGGTTTCGGGCAGCATTTTGATCGACGGCAAGGACTACCGGCAGCGCAGCGAGCTGTGGCTGCAATCGAACCTCGGCTACGTATTGCAGCAGCCGCATCTGTTCTCGGGCACGATTCGAGACAACATCCGCTTCGGACGCCCGGATGCAACCGACGCGCAGATTGTGCACGCAGCCAGGATGGTGCATGCGGACGAATTCATCATCCACCAGGCCAAAGGCTATGATACCGAAGTCGGCGAAGGCGGCGTCCGGCTCTCGACCGGACAAAAGCAATTGATCTCGTTTGCACGGGTCATCCTCGCAAACCCGCAGATCTTTGTGCTCGACGAGGCAACAAGCTCGATCGACACCGAGACCGAACAAATCATCCAAAGCGCGATTACAACGGTCCTCGAAGGGCGTACCAGCATTGTCGTTGCGCACCGGCTTTCGACGATCCGCAATGCGGACCGGATCCTTGTGATTCGCAACGGCGCGATTGCGGAAAGCGGAACGCACGACGAGCTGCTCGAAAAGGGCGGATACTACCACGACCTGTACATCCACCAGTTCCGCGAGGAAACGCTCAGCAAAGCGCTGGAATGATCCGGGACGTTGCAAAAGGCGCCAGACCATTTGCGGCAGAGATCCTTTTTAATGACCCATGCACGAAGAAATGGCAAAACTTGCCATTTCTTTGTTTTTTGCCGCAAATTAGCCGGTTTTCCGATCTCTCGCAGTACACAGTACAGCTTCGGATCGGAGAAACCGGCTTCTGCCATCCTTTATCAACGGCCCCTATCGGCCCATAAACAGGTTTGACACAACCTCTTCCATCAGAATCGTTTTCGGACGGTCAGAACATTCTGTCCGTTTGTGCGGATGTATTCCACCGCATCCATGGTCTTTTTAATCAGCAGGATACCGAGCCCCCCGATCTCCCGCTCCTCTGCGGACAAGGTCGTGTCGGGGTCTTCTTTTTCCAGCGGATTGTACGGTATGCCGCTGTCGAGGAAGGTCAGTACGGCCGTACGCGGATCCGGCTGCAGCGCAAACCGTACCGTTGCCATGCCGGTGCCGGGCGCATAGGCATACTGTGCGATGTTGGCGAAAATCTCGTCAATTGCAAGGTCAATCTGCATCTGCGCTTTCATCGGACAGTCCGCCGTCTCGAGTTCGGCGTTGACGAAGTCCGTAACGGCTGCGATATTCTCCACGGTCGCAGCAAGCGTCAGTTCTTTCATATCCGGTCTCCTTTTCCGATATATTCGAGGCAGAGCATCGTGAGGTCGTCAAACTGCGGGGCTCCCGCAGCAAACGCTTCGACTGCCCGGTTGACGGAAGCCAGAACCTCCGTTACGGAACCGTCCGCCGCCTCATTCAGCGCGGCAAGCATCCGTGCATTGCCAAACAGCTCGTTGTTCGCATTGTTTGCTTCCGGTACACCGTCCGTATAGAGGAACAGCTTTGTGCCGGGATGCATCGCGATCTCATATTCCCGATACGATACACCCGCCATGCCGCCGACCACAAACCCATGCTTGTCCTTCAGCAGCTCGAAGACGCCGTTTGCGTCCTTTTTCCAGACAGGGTATTCATGTCCTGCATTCGCTGCCGTGATTACGCCCGTTGTGATGTCAAGCACGCCGAGCCACACCGTTACGAACATTTGCTCGCGATTGTTGGAGCAGATCTGATTGTTCACGCACTCCAGGACCTCTTTGGGGCTCTTGCCCATCATCGCATGGTTTTGCAGCAGGATTTTGGATGCCATCATGAACAGCGCCGCAGGGACGCCCTTGCCGGATACATCCGCCATCACAATGCCGAGATGGTTCTGGTCAATCAGGAAGAAATCATAGAAGTCTCCGCCGACTTCCTTTGCCGGCGTCATTGTCGCATAGATGTCAAACTCCGGCCGGTCCGGGAAGGCCGGATAGATGTTCGGCAGCATGTCCGCCTGAATCCGCGTCGCAAGCTCCAGTTCCGTTCCGATCCGTTCCTTCTCCGCAATGGCCCGCGTCAGATTCTCCTCATAGGTGCCGAGATCCCGCTCCATATCCGACATGATCCAATACAGGTTTTCGATCTCATCGCCGGTGGAAATGTTCAGGTCCCGAAAATGTTTGGAATCCAGCACGCCGTCCTGCTTATCCTGCACATACGCGATCGCAGCGTCGCTGATCGCGTTGATCGGCGCGATGACCGTTCGCTTGGTATGGTGCGTCATAAAATAGGCGATCAAAAAGACGATCACGATCATTCCGCCCGTGTACTGCCAGAAGAATCGGCTCATCCCGTGCCCGACGTTTTCGAGCGTCACATCCGTCAGCACAAAGCAGATGATCTCCCCGTCAGCGTTTTGAATCGGCATACCGGCCGTGCACATCCAGCCGTAACGCTGCGTGTTGTCGATGTCGTACAGCTCGCCTTTGCCGTCCCACGTCAGATACTTTTCCATTCCCCTTCGGGTAACGCCGTCCCAGTCGCCGGGCAGGCAGTAATCCGCTTCCCCGTCGGCCGGATCGACCAAATAGACCAACGCGGATGTTTCGCGGTCATACATACCGAGATACACATCGTACACGTCGCTCGATTCGTAAAAATCCTTGAGAATGCCGCGTATCGACTCAAATACGGCATCCGTAGTATACGCTGCAAAGTGCGCACGGTATGCATCCGTATCGGCAGTCTTGCGCTCCGTTTCCGGCAGCGCACGGTAGGTTGTCATCACCTGTTCGACGAACGGCTCCGGATCGGCGACCTTCTCGATGATCGCCGCGGCATTGCGGGACAGGTTGAACGCCGTCCCGATGTATTGCTGTGCCAGCGCATACGCATACAAACCGAGTCCGATCAGCAGCGATACCATACCAAAGACGATCGCGCCCATCAGCGTCGCATGAAAAGTCTTTGCTGCAAGAGAAAAATGTTTTTTCTCCAGCTCCGTCATTTCTCGAATGTTCTTCTCCGGCATCCTTGATTGCTTCTCCTATCCGATCTCTTACGCTGCGCAGACGAAGGAAGCGGCGGACACGCCTCGGATTCTCCCGAAAGAATCTGTGTTCGCCGCTTATTGTGCCAAAATGGATTTTATTCGATGCACAGGAAATCGGTAAAGCCCGTGACCTCGAAAACCTCCATGATCGTCTCGTTGACGTGGACGACCTTCATCTTGCCCTGGCGATGCATGGTCTTCTGTGCGGAAAGCAGCACACGGAGTCCTGCGGAGGAAATGTAATCGAGCTTCTCGAAATCAAAGGTCAGATCCTCGACGCCGTTCAGGCCCTCTTTGAGCTGCTCTTCCAGTTCCGGCGCAGTCATCGTGTCCAGTCTGCCCTCCAGCGCGATCACAAGTGCGCTGCCGTTTTTCGTCTGATTGATTTTCATAATCGTTCTCCTTTCGTTGCCTGTCAAAGTATTCTTCAAAACTGTTTCCGTACTTCCATCTCGACCGCGCCGCCGCGCACGCCGATCTTGATCTCGTCGGCGAGCCTGCGAAGGATCGAACGCTCATAGCGATCCCATCCCTCGTCGGAATTGTTCTCGTTCATCGGGTTTCCCGCAAAGTCGTAGCAGACACCGTCCTCTTCCGCCATCATCGCGGTCTCGAACTTATCCCGCAGCATTCCGATAAAGCCCTTTGCCGCCTCATTTTTGTTGGAAGTGGAGGACGAAATCAGCTGATACCGTTTGTTCGCATCCATCTTCGTCTTGGTGGAAAGATGCAGGGTAAACGACTTGCCTTCACTGTCGATCCAGAACTTGCCGGCCATTTCGCCCGTAACGCTGCGCGCCAAACCCATCAGCTCCTCGGTCAGCATCCGAAGCTGCACCGTCTCTTTGCCGTTCAGTTCGTGAAATCTTGCTGTCGATTCCGCTTCCTGCAGCGCCGCTTCCAATCCGTTCCCCTTGTTGTCAATGATGATGATGTCCGATCTCATGTCCACTCTCCCTTTCAAAATGTTTTTTCAATAACCATTTCCACCGCGCCGCCGTTGATAAAGATTTTGACCTCATCCGCAAGCTTTGCCGTGATCGACTTTTCCAGCTCGTCCCACTTTTCCGCTTCCTCTTCCTTCCGGTCTTGAATCGCCGCCCGATAGTCCTGCAGCGACCAGCTGTACAGCATCCCGTGCATCGACACGCCCATCGGCGCCTCGAAGCTGCCGGTATCCATTGCGGAGTAACCGTATTCCATCATCAGCGGCATCGTGGAAAGGTCGTCCTGCTCGCTCATCTGCATGATGATATCACGGACCATGCCCATAAACCCCTTTGCCGCGGCATTCTTTCCCGAGGTGGAGGCTTTCAGAAGCTCTTCCCGGAGATCTGCGTTCATTTTGGTTTTGGTGGCAAGATGCAGGGAGAACCGGTTGCCTTCCGTCTCCACCCAATAGGTTGCTTCCTTCTCTCCGACGATCGACCGCAGCATGCCCATCATTTCCTCGGCAAGCAAGCGTAGGCGCAGCGTCTGCTTGGCGTTCAGGTTCTTATAGGCAGCGGTCTTTTCGGTTTGCAGCAACGCCTCGGCTATGCCGTCGCCCTGGCTGTTGATCCGAATCTGATCTGATTTCATCGTGTTCCTCCCTTTTCTATCTCCGAATGATTGTGTCTCATTGTCCGGCTCCGCGCTGTGCAAGCGGCAGCGTGCATCGGATCGGCTCTGCCTCCTCTGCCGTTGCAACGATCTGAACGGAATCCGTCCGCCACACAACCTCAAAATTGTCCCGGTCCAGGTTCTTCCCGTCATTTTGTAGGGAAAGGTCCTCTCTCCCGATCTCGCGCTTCCCGTCGTACAGCCGAATCCGACAGCGCACCGCGCCGAACGGAAAATCCGGGTCTCCGACCTGCACGACGGTCAAACGGTATTCCGGTTCAAAAGTTTCCGTCAGAATCTCCGTCTCCTTTACAAAAAAGCAGCCCGCCGTCAGAAGAAGCAGTGCGCAGATCAGCGAAAATCGTCCAAGCCAGTGTTGCAAGGGAACCTTCCTCGATCCTGCGAAAAATGCGGTGAAATCCTATCCGGCAGAAATCGTCCGCCGTCTGTCGAAGCGAAGATCTGCACGTCCGACCCGTCGTCCGTAAAAACGAGGCGATTCTTCTTTTCCGTATAGAATTTGCCTTTTTAACTATATCAAATATGGCGTCAAAAAGCAAGGTGGAAATAAAAAAAGGCGGGAACGCTCCCGCCTCAAACTGTCGAAAAAGGTGTCGGCCCATTTGCGGCAAACAAAGGGTCAATTACATTTAGCGGAGTGGAATCGGAGAAACCGGCTTCCGCCATTCTTTGCGGCTGTCTGCTTCAGCATGTCTCCGGTCCTTTACTGTTTCAAAATCCGCATGGCGTTCAGCACGGCAAGCAGCATGACGCCGACGTCGCCGATCACCGCAATCCACATGCCCGCGACACCGAGCACGCCGAGGAGCATGAACAGCACCTTGACCCCGAGCGCAAACAGGATGTTTTCCAAAACGATCTTCCGCGTCGCCTTGGCGAGGTCGAGCGCCTCGATCAGCTTGTTCGGCTCGTCGGTCATCAGAACGACGTCCGCGGCTTCAATCGCCGCATCCGATCCGAGCGCGCCCATTGCCACGCCGATATCCGCGCGTGCCAGCACCGGCGCGTCGTTGATGCCGTCGCCGACGAACACGACCTTGCCGGACGTGCCCTTTGCGATCGTTTCCATCTCGGCAACCTTATCCCCCGGCAGCAGTTCGGCATGGAACTCGTCGATCTGCAATTCTTGCGCCATCGCCTCGGCGCTCCTGTTTCCGTCGCCGGTCAGCATCACCGTATGAATGCCGCGCGCCTTCAGCGCCGCAATCGCCTGCGCGCTGTCCTCCTTGGCAGCGTCTGCAATTACAATGCAGCCAAGATACGCGTTGTCGCTTGCGACATAAACCCTGGTGCCCGCATCCGAAACAGGTTGGAACGCAACCCCTTCCGCCGCCAGCAGTTTTTCATTGCCGACCAGCACCGTCCTCCCGCCGATCTTTGCGCGAATGCCGTGACCGGAGATTTCCTCA
>JAUMVL010000317.1 GCA_030530185.1 Clostridia bacterium
AAGCGCCTTGTGTCCCCATCTTTTTGCGGTCTTAAACGCATCGGTCAGGTTTGTGATGCCGTCCATCGTGGACATGCGCGTATGCAGATGCAGCTCGACGCGCTTCTCTTCGGACTCGTCGATGCGCAGATTCCGCTCCGCAAGCTCGATGGCATCGGCGTAAAACATGCGTTCGCCGGTCTTGCGCTTCGTTTTGCAAACGCCCTTGATCCTAAGGTCCTTTCCGGCCTTGTCCGCACCGGTCAGCCAGTTTTGCAGCCGCAGCGCCTGCCACTCCTCACGCATACTGACCGAACAGTAGATCGAATCCGTAAAATCGGTCAAATTGATCTGCACGCGGCAGTTCGGGCGCTTACCATCGCGGGTCCAATCGTCACGCAGTTCCACCGAGACGAGTCTGCCGACCAGCAGGGTTTCCGGCTCGTCCTCCTCGATCGCGCAGATCGCCGTCACGGTATTGCTTTTTATCGTCTTGCCGTAGAGCACCCCGTCCTCCGGGATCGGCGCTTCGATGTCGTTCGGCTTGACCTTGGGTACAACGACGGCATTCTGCTCGGTTCCGACCGTCTGATACGCATAAGAAACCTCCCATCCGGCCAGAAGCGCATTCATCAGGCGTTCCCAATCGGACAGGCGATCATCTTCTATCGTATTGTTTTTGCGTTCACATACGATCTCCATCTGCGGATTTCCGCGCGTCACATGCACGGCTTTGATGCGCAGATTGGATTCGGCGATCCCCGCTCGATCGTATATTTCCCGCAGCTCTTCCTTCATATTTCTCCCCGAATCGACTTCGTTTATGCGTTCAGCAGCTCATTTGCCACATCAACCACACGATGCAGCATGGTTTCATAACTGCCGTTTTCAATGATTTCGCCCTTGCGGAACAGTACGCCCTTTCCGTCGCCGAATGCAACGCCAAGGTCGGCCGCGCGCGCTTCGCCGGGACCGTTGACCGCGCATCCCATGACCGCAATTTTGAGATAGCCGGCGTTGTGCTTCACGTGCGCATTGACGTATGCAACGGCTTCTTCGACATTGCAGCGCGTCCGCCCGCAGGTCGGGCAGGAGACGATCTCCACATCGTCCTTGCGTACGCCGACGGCGCGTAAGATTGCCAGTCCCGTTTCAACCTCCCGCACCGGATCGCCGGTGAGCGAAACACGGATCGTATCGCCGATACCGTCCATCAACAGTGAGCCGATACCCGCCGCCGACTTGATCACTCCGGTCTCGATCGGGCCCGTTTCGGTAATGCCGACATGCAGCGGGTAATCGGTCTTTTGATGGGCAAGCCGATAGGCCGCAACCGTTGCGGATACCGTTGTACACTTCAAGGACAGCACGATATTGCCGAATCCGCAGTTTTCTAAGATCTTTGCATGGCTGAGTGCGCTCTTCAGCATCGCCTCCGCCGGATCGGTCTGATACAGCGCCAGCAGATCCTTTTCGAGCGAACCGCCGTTGACGCCGATGCGGATCGGCACCTGATGCGCCTTGCAGCAGTCTGCCACCATCCGAACGCGGTCCACGCTTCCGATGTTTCCCGGATTAATGCGCAGCTTGTCCACACCGTTTTCAACGGCCTGAATGGCAAGCCGATAATCGAAATGCACATCTGCAACGAGCGGGATATGGATTTGCTCCCGGATGTCCTTGACTGCCGCAGCTGCCTTTTGATCGAATATGGCGATGCGGATGATCTCGCAGCCGGCCGCTTCAAGCCGGTGAATCTGCTCTACCGT
>JAUMVL010000318.1 GCA_030530185.1 Clostridia bacterium
TACGTCTACCGCCTGATCCATGGTCAGCTGATCCGCAGGCAGCTCCTGAAGGTCATAGGCCGTTCGTGTCTCGTCCTCCCATCTGGCTTCCAGCACGACGGCGCGATCCTGGGTAGGGGTTCCGGGCGCGTCGGTCAGTACCGCCGCCGATGCGCTGCTCGTGAGCAGCGCCAGCGCCAGAGCGATACCAAGAATGCGTTTCTTCATGGCTTTATCTCCCTTCCAAACGGCACGGTTGTTTTCTTAGGCCTACTAAGCTTACTCAAAAAACGTTTCCGTCAGCAGCGCGTTCAGCGCTTCTGCGTCGGCATGGAACTCCATAAAGCCGTCCGTGCCTATGCTATGGCTTCCCGCCAGGGTTTTTGTATCCGGGCGCTGATACTCCCGGCATTCGTAGGCTCTGTTGATCAGCCAGCCGCGCTCGACGTTCGCGGTCATATGCCCGGCCAGCGCGTCGTACAGCGTTCCGGCGTAGTTCATGTCCTCGTTCATTCTCTGAACCAGCAGCTCTTCCGCTGACTGGATGAACGTGTGCTGCCGCTGCATACGGCTGGCGTTGGTGCCGTCGCCAACGTCCATGCGGCTGCGAACGAAGATTTTCGCCTGCATACCGCGAAGCGTCAAGGTCGCGCCCTTCGTCATTTCAGGATCGAGTGCGGAAAAGTCCTCCTCCAGCGTGACGGTCACGCCGCCCAGCGCGTCGTTCAGTGCGGTAATCCCGCTCATGTCCAGTGTAATATAACCGTCGATGGGGATGCCGCCCAGCAGTCTACTGACCGCCCAGACGGTGTTTTCGCAGTTCTCCTTTGCCGTTGCGCCGTAGGCATGGGAGAGGCAGATCTGCGTTTTCTGGATTCCCGTGTAATCGCCGAAGGGACCGTATACGCGAATGTCCGCCATGGTGTCGCGATCCAGCTGCAGCGTGGAAACGATTTTGTTTTCCCGGTCAATGGCGATTAAAAACAGAAAATCCGCCTGCCCGGCATAGCGCCCGGAGACGGTATTCTCGCTTTCCTCCCAGTCCACGCCGATGAGCAGCAGGTTCGTAAGCTCACGCCCTCTGTATGTCCATGTGCGCCCGCCATATTGCATTGTCAGTGCTTCTGAAGTGAACCGACCTTCCAGTGAGCCAATCGATTCCACCGCATCTCGCTGTTCCAGCCGATTCCCGATTGTCTGAACGCCCAGCAACACGCCCGCGTATAGCAGCGCCATGCAAACCAAAACAGCCGCAATCGCGGTTCCTGAAAGACGTTTGCGCCGATGACGATGGTTCTGCCGCACATGTATCTCCCACTTTCTAAGGGATTCTTCATTCAATTCGGTCGATGAGTTCAAAGCTGAGCCATGTAGGAATCTCCCTGCCGTTAAAGGAGAGGAGCACCTGCCCGCTGCAGCCGCGCTTATCCACCCGGCGAATCCTGCCCTCCACGTCCTTCATAGGGCCACTGATGATACGAATCCTGTCACCGTCCCGATACGCCTGGGAAAGGCTCAGCAGTCCATCGTATCGGAAAAGCCAGCGCACAAACTGCTCGTCCGCACCGCGCAGCCGCCAGTCGCCTTCCATGGACAACGTTCGAATCACGTTTTGTTTGGGAAAAACCAACACCGGTTCGATATAGGAAGGAGCCTTAAAAAAAACATAGCCGGGAAGAACAATCGCTTCTTCCGTCCGCTTCACATTTTTGCACACCCGATACTTAATTTTTCGCATTGTAATCGCCCGGACGTCCG